>NZ_JBHMIM010000014.1:0-119657 GCF_048060115.1 Micromonospora sp. LOL_023 | reverse complement strand
GGCGATTCCCACACATCTTGACCGTTCCGGACACCGCGCCCGGTGATCAGAGCCTTACCCGGAAAGGCTCATTGCCCACGACCGCGACCGGCGTGCCGACTCGCCACGACCTCGACACGCCGCCGGTCGACGTCGCCGCCTACAGCGCCTTCTACCGGGCAGAGATCAAAGCCCTGGTCAACTTCCTGCTCTGGATGGGTGCCGGACTCGCCGACGCCACCGACATCGCCCAGGAGACGATGATCGAGGCATACCAGAGCTGGCCGTCGATCCGGCATCCACGCGCGTGGATCCGGCGGGTCGCGTCCCGCCAGTACGGCCGACGATGCTTCGGCCAGTGGTGGTGACTGAGTCGGAGCTGCTCAGCCCGTTGCTGTCCGGCTCCGCCGACATCTCCGCCCGTACGAAATCCGGGGCGGCACCACGAATGTCCCCGTCTACAACGCATGATCGAACTCTCGTGCAGTGTCAAGGACTTCACCAAAGCAGCGGAGGAACCCCGGTCACCTGGTACGGGTGGCCGGGGTTCCGGGGAGCGTTGCTGGAAGCGGGTCAGGCGGTGGCGCGGGTGTCCTTCGCCAACTCGACGAACGCCGACCAGGCGGCCGGGCCGAAGGTCAACGTACCGCCGGTACGGTCCTTGGTGTCTCGGACCAGGACCCGACCGGGAAGGTTGTCGGCGACCTCGACGCACGAGTTTCCACCGTTGGCCGATCGGCTGGACTTCCGCCAGCGCGGTTCACTTGCGCTCATCGATCATCCTCAGCATCAGATCCCGGGACTGCACCACCGGCAGCGCGAGTCCGTCCACGGATTCCCAGGCTAGTTCCAGCTCGGCCACTTCGCCATGGCCGGACACCACGGTGCCCTTCAGCTGGTTGTCGAGGTAGCCGCAGCGCCGACCGTCCGGCAGGCTGGCGATCACGAACGCGCCGCTAAGACCGAGGTGCAGCCCGGCCTCGTCCGGCAGCACCCGGACCTTGACCGACGGCCTATGGCCGAGGTCCACCAAGTGGCCCAGCTGATCCTTCATGACCTCGCGGGGGCCTCGGCCGAGCGCAAACTCACTGATGATGGCCGAAATCACCACCGGGTTTTCCCGGCCGAGCGTCGCGGCCTGGCGCTCCAGCCGGGTGCGCACCAGATCGTCGATCCACCCATCGTTCATCGTGGAGGTCGCCAACAACGCCCGCATGTAGCCCTCCGTCTGGAGCAGACCGGGGATGACGAGCGGCTCAAAGCTGCGCAACAGGAGCGCCCGACGCTCGTGCTCGACCCACGGACGCATCCACGGGTACCGGTCCTCCCGCGCCTCTGCCGACAACTTCTGGATCTTGTCATCGGTGCCGAACACCCGATCCAGGTTGGTGGCGGTGTCCGCCTGCGGGATATGCCGCCCCGACTCGAATCCAGCGACCAGCGACTTGGACACCCGCAGTGCGGCGGCAAGCTTACTCTGATTCATTCCACCCGCGATACGAAGTCGCCGGATCTCAACGGTAAGTTCACTCACGTCAGATCACCCCTGTTGTGCGCATGGTTGTCCGCAGCAACTCATCCTCCACTGATCGGCGGTAGATAGTCCAGGGTGGAAAGACAACCGGGTGGGGCTCCACAAAAATTGATCTTGCACGGGTTATTTGATCAACAACCATGTGCCGTAGCGGATCACGAGAAAACGACCCCCGGGGATACTCCCCAGGGGTCGTGCATTCGATTGGCCGACGGGTGTCAGAAGCGGCCCCAGTCGTCGGCGGCGGGGCGCCACACGTCGATGTTGCGCGGGTCGACGGCCATCCGCCGGGCCCGGTGCGTGGCGTGCTCCTCCGGGGTGAAGACCCGGTGCCGGTCGCACAGCTCGTAGCGCGGCCCGTGCTTCGGGTCGTGCATGTAAAACGCGATCGACGTCGACGCCGAATGGTTGACCAGGTCGGAGGCGATCGGCACCTTCTTGTACTGGGCCCGCGCCCGGCCACGCATCACGTGGTCGAAGCTCTTCATCATGAAGCACAGGTGCGCGGCGTAGAACTCCTTGTTGCGCTGCAACGCCAGGCTGTGGTGGTAGCGGTCCTCGCAACGCAGGAAGACGGTGACGTCACCGACGTAGTCGCTGGGCAGAAAGCCGAGCACCTTGGTGTAGAAGTCGAGCGACTCCTCGTACTTGTCGGTGGCCAGGAACGGGTGCACCAGGTCCAGCGGACGCAGCTCGATCAGTGGTGGTTCGGCGTACTCGACGAACTCGGTGAACAGTTCGACGATCAGCCCGTTGGGGTCGCGTACGGCGAATCCGCGCTGACACAGGCCCTTCATCCGCTCGTGCAGTTCCAGCACTTCGTGACCGGCGGCGACGACCCGCTGGCGCAGGTCGTCGAGGACCTCGTCGGACTCGACGCTGAACCCGATCGCCGTGGTCCAGGACTCGGTGCGCTGCGGTGCGGCGACCAGCTCGATGCTGTGGTGCTCGATGTCGGCGCGCAGGAACGCGTACTCGTCGTCGTGCTGCTCCAACTGCAGCCCGACGTGGTACTGCAGGAACTCGATGGAGGCGGCCAGATCAGGCACCTCGATCCTGGCGTACTCCATGCCGTAGGGCCCGCGACGGCGGGCGGCGGCCTCGGTGGACATCTGCGACCCCTTCATGGTGCTTAGGCGTCCCCGGCGGTGGGGATGCTGACGATGACCTGGCGTTGCACGACTGGGCGCCAGCGTTCCCGGACGAACCGCTCGTGCGACTCGCTGTGCAGGTAGTCGAGCAGGTCCTGCTCGGTGGCGAACTCCACGACGAAGCCGTGCGTCATCGTGGTGTCCCGGGTGCTGACGTTGACCCCGCTGCGCCAGTTGCGCATCGCCGGGTACTTCGCCGGGAAGGTGTCCAGCTCGGCCAGCACCGCCTCGGCGACGCCGGGCGGCAGGTCGTCACGGAACGTGAACGCCAGGATGTGGGTGATCACGACGGCGGCCCCTTCTACAGGATGAAGCTGAGCCGGGCGCCGGGGTCCATCGACTCCATCACCGGGATGGAGCGGCGGACCCGGAAGCGCAGGCCGGCGTCGTCGACCTTGAGCACGTGCTCGTAGCGGCCGACGTAGGGGTAGGCGCCGCCGTCGCGGTAGCGGTGGATCAGGAAGTTGGCGCTGATCCACACCGTCTCCGCGCCGGCCTCCAGCAGGATCACGTTGGAGACCATCCGGTGGGTACGCGAATGCGGGTTCTCGGCGTGCGCCTTACGGCTCTTGAGCCGCTTCACCCGGGCCCGGATCAGGTCGTAGTCGTCGCAGACGAAGTAGCCGGCGGTGGTGGCGTCCCAGCCGGCCCAGTCGGTGGTCGGCACCTCCATCCGGCCGTCCGGCTCGAACAGGGTGAACCACTCGTCGAGGCGCCACTCGTCGAGCAGCTGCGCCTCCCGGTAGAGGAAGTCCTCCACCTCGGCGCGGGTGACCGTACGGGCGCCGACGCTGACCACTGCTCCGCTGGTCGTCGAGGACATCGGGGTCACTCCTTCCCGCTGGCGAAGACGGTGGACGGGCCGGGGGCGCCGGGGTCGGCCGGTGGGTCGCCGGCGACGGCGGTGGCCGCCCCGACCCGGTCGGCCCAGTGCCGCCAGAAGCTGCGCATCGCACCCTCGTCGATGGAGCGGCCCTGGTTGCCCTGCTTCTCGTTGGCCATGCCCCGGGACATGTCGCTCCAGTCGTAGCTGGGGTCGGCCGAGTCGGCGGTGGCGACGATGCCGCGCTGCACCGCCTCGTACGCCTCGATGTCGTCGGGGGTGGCCAGGCCGCCCGGTCCGACGAAGCTGACCATGGTCTTGATCCGCAGCGCACGCACCGACTCCGGCTCGCCGGTCTCGACGAACTGCCAGGCCCGCACGTCGGTGCGGTCCGGGGCGACCGGTTCGAGCTGCCGGATGGTCAGCGCCTCCAGGTCGAACAGCAGCAGGTTGGGGAAGACGAAGAGGATCCGGCTGGCGTCGGCGATCTCGGCGGCGGGCTCCGGCCCGAGCCGGGCGATCATCTCGTTGCGCTTGGCGGCCGTACGGGCCTTCTCCTCGTCGCCGAAGCGCGGCTCCCAGACCATGCCGATCCGGCCGTTGTGTCCGGTGAGGACGAGCAGCCCGTGGCCGCCGCCCAGGTCGTAGGCGTACTGGTCGTCGTCGGTGACCGCGAAGCCGGTCTCCCGCAGGTAGCCGACGAAGGTGTTGTGGGTCGGCGCGAAGTGGTAGCCGTCCATAGCGTTCTCGACGGCCAGTTTCCAGTTGCCCTTGACGCTGTAGAGCTGCACGCCGGGCAGGGTCTGCATGCCGTGCGGGCCGATCTTCGCGGTCAGCGACATGTAGTGCGCGGCCGGGCCGAGGTGGGTGAGCAGATCAGGCACGTCGGGGGTGAACGCGATGAAGACGAAGCCCTCGTGGATCTGCAGGCGCGGCACCTGGCGCAGCCGCATCGACTCGCGGAAGCCGGGGTCGTCGGGGTAGCTCTCGTCGCTGGGCAGCGCGGCCAGGTCACCGGAGTTGCTGAACGCCCAGGCGTGGTAGAAGCACTGGAAGAACTTGGTGTTGCCCTCGTTGTGCCGGCACAGGATGGTGCCGCGGTGGGTGCAGGCGTTGAGGAAGACCTTCACCTCGCCGTCGGAGTCGCGGCAGAAGATCAGCGGACGGCCGCCGAGGGTACGGGTCTTGAAGTCGCCGGCGTTCGGGATCTCCGTCTCGTGGCCGAGGTACAGCCAGGTGTGGCCCCAGATCTTGGCGATCTCGTCGCGGAAGACACCCGGGTCGCGGTACGCCGACCGGTGCACCCGGAAGCGGTACGCCTCCCAGTCCTCGTCGATCAAAGCGCCACCATCGACCCCGCCGAGCGGCCGCACCGGCGTCTGCTGCGTCATCACCCCACCGCCTTCTACGTCATGCGAGACAGTATCTCGCCCTACGATGCTGCTATCACGGCCCTGCACCTGTCAAGAGCAGGGCATATTCCGCCATCGGGTTACTTACTGTTAACACTTCCGCAATACGCGCCTGCGGTTTCGGCGGCAACGATCCGGTCATCCACCCACCACCCGGCCGCCCCGCAGCGCGCACTGCGGCGTGCCCCTGGGACGCACCGGGTTGCGTACCCCTTCCGGAGGAACCGATGCTCCAGCCGCACCAGGGACCGATCGCCGGCACCCACTACCTGCCGACCACGCCCGACACCTGCCTCTGGGGCCGGCTGCCCAACCGCGGCCACGCCCCGGTGCTGCGGGTGCGCTCCGGCGAGACCGTGACGATCGACACCCTCAGCCACGAAGGCATCCTCGAAGACCAGGGCCGCGATCCGGTCGGCTACCTCAAGCAGTACGACGTACCCGCCGACGGTGTCCTCACCGACTCCCGCGACCTGGCCGCCTCGGACGTCGCACACGACTACGACGACGACGGGCCGCACGTGGTCACCGGCCCGATCGCCGTCGACGGTGCCGAGCCGGGAGACCTGCTCCGGGTCGACGTCGTCGACCTGCTCATCCGGGCCCCGTACGGCTTCGTCAGCAGCCGGCACGGCTACGGCGCGCTGCCCGGCGAGTTCCCGCTCACCCCGGTCGACACCGGGCCCGGCAGCGACCCGCGCGCCTACGGCAGCGTCTGCCACTTCACCGAGGTCGTCACCAGCGGCGGCCGGCTCTACGGCGTACTGCCGTTCGGCGACGGCCGGGCCGCCCGTTTCCCCCTGGCGCCGTTCCTCGGCCTGATGGGGATCGCCGTCGACACCGACGACATGGTGCACTCGGTGCCACCGGGCGCGTTCGGCGGCAACATGGACATCAACGAACTACAGGTCGGTTCCAGCCTCTACCTGCCGGTGCAGCTACCCGGCGCCGGCTTCTACGCCGGCGACCCGCACTATGCCCAGGGCGACGGCGAGGTGGCGCTGACCGCCCTGGAGGCACCGCTGCGGGCCACCCTGCGACTGACCGTCATCCCGGCAGCGCAGGCCGGCGCGCTGATCGGTGCCGGTGACGCCCCGCTCGCCGAGACCGACACCCACTGGATCCCGGTCGGGCTGCACGCCGACCTCAACGAGGCGATGCGCCGGGCGGTCCGGGCCGCGGTCGACTTCCTGGCCCGCACCCAGGGCATGCCCCGCGACACCGCGCTGGCCTACCTGAGCGCCGCCGGCGACTTCGAGGTCAGCCAGGTCGTCGACGCGGTCAAGGGCGTGCACTGCATGATCCGCAAGGCAGACTTCCCGGCCGCCTTCTGAGCCGAGGCGCACACAGCGCCGCCGCGAACCTGGCGTCCAGCGCCGGAGTCGGACCCCGTTCGGACGTGATCCCCTAACGGGATCAAAATCCCCTCAGGGGATCACGCCTGACAAGACATCGACCGCAGTCGGATGCTCAGTCGGTTTCTCGAGGATGCCCGGGCCGCTCTTCTGGAGGATCGACTGCGCCCAGATCCCCTTCCGGTTCCCGGTTGATGATCTCCAGCAGGGCCGGGTCGCTGTAAATCTCCGCCGCGTGCCGCCACTGCCCGAGCAGGGTGGCGATCGGTGCCAGGTTCTCCACCGACGCCGCGCCCTGCGCGACGGTAATCAGCTCGGCGAGCAGTTCGTCGACGTCAGCTTCCGGGAGGAACGTCACCCAGGGCAGCGCCTCCACGAGGACCCGCCGGACCGCCTCCAGCGACCCCGTGCGCACCAGGCCCGCCAACAGGCCTGCGGTGAAGTCGACGACGATCGCCTCTCGTTCGACCTGGTCGGCGCGAACCAGGACCAGGTCATCCGCGTCGTGACGACGCAACCGCAACGTACGGACCTCGTTCAGTCGCTCTGCGGCGGCGGCTGGCCGATGCAGAAACACCGCGACCCCGGCGGGCGGCTGGCCGCCCTGAGCAACCCGGTCACGCTGGTCTGATCCGGTCCGTGGCGTACGGTCGGCGTGATCTGTCCCGACGACGACCGGGGTACGCCATGCGTCGAGGCCTGACCTTCCTGTTCGCCGTGGCCGCCGGAGCCGCCGTCGCCAACCTCTACTGGGCGCAACCGCTGCTCGACCTCATCGCCGCCGAGCTCGACGTAACCACCTCGACCGCCGGTCTACTGGTCACCGCCACCCAGATCGGCTACGCCGTCGGGATCCTGTTCCTGGTGCCGCTGGGCGACCTCCTCGACCGACGCCGGCTGGTACCGGTGCTGATGCTCTGCGCGGCGGGCGCGCTGGTGGCATGTGCGCTCGCGCCGTCCTTCGGCGTGCTGATCGTGGCGATCACCGTACTCGGGGTGGCCACGGTCTCCGGGCAGCTGCTCACGCCGCTCGCCAGCGATCTCGCCGACGACAGCCGCCGTGGCAGCGCGGTCGGTACGGTCGTCGCCGGGATCCTGACCGGCATTCTCGCCTCGCGGACCATCAGCGGGCTGGTCGCCGAGGTCGCCGGCTGGCGGGCGATCTTCCTGCTGGCGGCGGTGGCGTCGGTCGGTTTCGCCGGGGTGATGTACCGGGCGATTCCGTCGCTGGCACCGAAGACCCGGCTGGCGTACCCGGCGTTGATCGCATCCGTTGCCGTGGTGGTCGCCCGCGAACGCGCGGTCCGGTGGACGTTGGTGCTGTCCGCCACCGGCTTCGCCGCGTTCACCATGTTCTGGACGGCGTTGACGTTCCTGCTCAGTGGCCCGCCGTTCGACTATCCGGTGTCGGTGATCGGGCTGTTCGGCCTCGCCGGTCTGGCCGGCGCGGTCGCCGCGCAACGCAGCGGTCGGCTGCACGATCTGGGCTGGTCGCTGCCCGCCACCGGCGCAGCCTGGGTCCTGGTGCTCGCCTCGTTCGTGGTGGCGATCTTCGCCGGCCGCAGCGTCCTGCTGGTGATCGTCGTGGTGGTCGTGCTCGACGCGGCGTTGCAGGCGGCCGGGATCCTCAACCAGTTGCGGGTCCTAGCCGTCTCGCACGAGGCGCGCAGCCGGCTCAACACGGCGTACGTGACCGCCAACTTCCTCGGTGGCGCCGCCGGCTCGGCTGCTGCCGCGATCCTTTGGTCGGCCGGCGGCTGGACGGCGGTGTCGCTGGCCGGGGTGGGGTTGAGCTGCTTCGCCCTGGCCCTGTGGGTGGTGGGCCGTCGGCACGCACTCGTTCCGGTCGACCCATTGCCCAGATAGTCAAATCATTTGTATATTCAACCGCGTGACACGTCCGATGAGAGAACCGACGTTCTGGATCCTGACCGCGCTGGTGGACCAGCCCCGACACGGCTACGGGGTGATTCAGCAGGTCACCAAGCTGTCCGACGGAGAGACCAAGCTGCTGGCCGCGACGCTCTACGCCGCCCTCGACCGACTGGCCGCCGAAGGCCTCGTCGAGGTCGACCGAGAGGAGGCCGTCGACGGGCGGCTACGCCGCTACTACCGGCTCACCGACTCCGGTGGCGCCGCGCTGGCCACCGAGACACAGCGGCTGAGCCGCAAGGTGGCGACCGCGACCCGGCTACTGGACGTGCTGCGCCCACCGGCCGGGCCGGCCACGGTGGCGTTCGGATGAGCCCGACCGGCACCGCACGCTACCGGCGCTACCGCCTACTCGCCCGCGCCTACCCGCCCGGACCCCGCCGGGCCGAACTGCTCGACACGATGCTGATGGTCGCCGAGGCCACCGGCCGCCACCGGCCGAGCACCCGCGAGGTCGTCGACGTACTCCGGCACGCCCCGCGCGCCCGACTGGGCCGACCGGGCAACCGCCTCGTGGTACCCGTCGCCATCGCCGTCGCGATCCTCAGCGGCTTCGTGGCCGCGTCGCTGACCGCCCGCGCCTTCGGCGAAACCGACCGACCGCTGCCGAACACGGCGGAGATGGCCACTATCGCCGGGCTGGTAACGCCGGACGTCGAGGTACCACCACTGGAGCGGCACGAGCAGGTATTCGTCAACGGCAACGGCGAAGCACAGTTCGGCCAGGTGCGGTACGAGGTCGAGTACCCCGGCCCGATGCCTGACCCATGTGCCTACGGCGCGCAGGGGGCGGACCGACTGACCGCCGCCGGCTGGCGGCTCACCCCGGCGCTCGACCGCACCGGTCCGTGTGTCGCCGAGACGCTCACCGCCACCAAGGGCGGTTGGGTGCTGACCTTCGGCAACTACTACGACACCACCGCGCCGGCCAACGGCGGCTGGTTCGATGTCTCGGTCCGCCGGATCGAGCCGGCCGCGATGCCGGCCGGATTTGCCGCCGGTGGCCTCGCCGGCATTGTCCTCGGCTGGTTCTTCGCCGGGTGGGCGAGCCGGCGGACCGAACACAGCACGGCGGCCAGTGGCGCCCTCGCCCTGCTGGCCATCGTGGCGGCCGGCAACTCCGCACTCCTGATCAACTTTGTCGTGCGGGACTACCTGACGATCATCGACCAGGGGTTCTCGTTCCACGAGGGACCGATCTGGTCGTGGACCGTACTCGGCGACGAAGGCATGTTGCTCCTGTTCCCGACGATCCTCGCCACCGTCGCCGCAGCAGTCATCCTCGCGGTGACCCGGCGGCCGCGCGGCACCGCGCCGCGCTGGGTTGCCGACCGGTCCTCGCTTACCCGGGTCGGCTGGACGCTGACCCTCGTCACGTTCGGCCTCGGGATGCTCAGCGCATGCACCGGGTTCGGCCTGTTCGGCTGTGATCTGTTCGTCGCGGCCCTGCTGATGGCGATCGCGTTGACGGTTCACCGGATGCGGAACCGGCCGGCCGCCGTGACACCGCCACCACACCCGGCCGGATGACCCGGAGCTGAGTACGCTTCCGGGGATGGCCGGCTGGTATCGGGGTGACTGTCACCTGCACTCGACGTACTCCACCGGTGGCGAGCTGACCCCGGCGCAGCTGGCCGTCGCCGCCCACGCGGCCGGGCTCGATTTCGTCGCCGCCACCGAGCACAACACGGCCGATGCCCACGACGACTGGGCCGATCAGTCCACCGACGGACTGCTGGTGATCCCCGGGCAGGAGGTGACCACCCGCACCGGCCACTGGCTGGCGCTCGGCCTGGCACCCGGCCAGGTGGTCGACTGGAGGTACGGCGTCGAGGACGGCCCGATCGACCGGCACCTCGACGCCGTGCACCGGGCCGGCGGGCTGTGCGTGGTGGCACACCCGTACGCGCCGTACCCGACGGGCACGTTCGAGTACCCGTACCAGGGCTTCGACGCCGTCGAGGTCTGGAACGGACAGTGGAGCTCGGACCTGCCGTGGAACGCCGACAACGAAGCAGGTCTGGCCGACTGGGCCGCCAGCCTCACCACCGGCGTCCACCATGGCAACTGGCGGCCGGCGATCGGCAACAGCGACACCCATCTTGCCGGCCAGATCGGCATACCGCACACCGTGGTACGCGCCGAAAGGTGCACCGCCGCCGCCCTGCTGGCCGGCATCGCGGCCGGCCACAGCTGGATCGCCGACTCCGCCGACGTCGACCTGTCACTGACCGTCGCAACCGCCGACCGCCGCGTCGAAATCGGCGAACGACTCGACACCGGCGGGGCCCCGGCCACCGTCCGGGTCGAGGTCCGTGGCGTGCCGTCGGGCGCGATCAGTTTCCACACCGACCGGGGTACGGCGTACCGCGTGTCACTGTCGGCGGACGGTGCCGGCGGCGCCCGGTGGCGGACCAGCGCGATCGAGTCGGCGTTCGTCCGCGTCGAGATACGTCACCCCGATGGGCAGATGGCCGCCCTCACCAACCCGATCACCCTCACCTGATCCGCCCGGCTGCCCCAGATTGGCTAGGCTGCCATGACCTCGACGGTGCCGCTGCTGACCCTGATGTTGAAGTCCATTCCGGTGCCCTTCGACAACTTGGCCAGCGTGGGGATAGACGGCGGCTGGTCGCCTGATTCAAGGCGCGCGATGACGGACTGCGTCATGCCAACCTTGCGGGCTAGGGCAGTTTGGGTTAGGCCCTGCTCGTCACGGTAGCGCAGGATGCGAAGCGCGACGTCGTGAGCGAAGGCCGCACGGTTCCACTCTGCACGAAACTCCGGGTCCTGGCTCTGCTCGGCGTTGACCCGGGCTGCCGACTTAAGATCTGACAGCTTCATCACTCGTCCTCCACTTCGTCGATCCGTTGCTCCGCTGCGGTGACTGCCTTCCGGAAGGCTCGCTGGTTGACGTTCGCTTCAGGGCCGATAGCTCCGACGACATAGGCCGGACCGACTTGGCGGTAGAAGGCCCGCCAGCGGCTACGGCCGGCCCGAGGGCGCAGCTCGCGGAGGTTCGAGGCGATCTTGATGTCGCTGGAGTGCGGAT
This sequence comes from Micromonospora sp. LOL_023, assembly GCF_048060115.1. Taxonomy (NCBI): domain Bacteria; kingdom Bacillati; phylum Actinomycetota; class Actinomycetes; order Micromonosporales; family Micromonosporaceae; genus Micromonospora; species Micromonospora sp. LOL_023. The sequence goes on along the minus strand of NZ_JBHMIM010000014.1, from coordinate 108,419 downwards.
GGCCGAGGTTCGGACCGATTGCTTGCAGTTTGTCCGCCACATGCCTAATCGCTACACGCTCCCGGACAGGCAACTCCTTCAGTTCCGCTTCGGCTTTGGGGTGGTAGAAGAGGGGCCACGACACTCAGCAACTATAGCAGTTCTGCGATACGAGGCCCGTTGGTCGCGGCGGCGGTCCACTCGATGGCATCACGCGCGGAGCTTGCCCGCTTTGATCCCATATACGAAACCGGCCCACTCCCCTGCCGTGAACGACAGCACTGGCCCGACCTGGTCTTTACTGTCGCGCACCTGGGCGATGGTGCCGACGTACCGGGCTTCCAGACAGTCACCGGAGGAACCAGACCGGGTGCTCTTGCGCCACGCCGAGTCCACGTCGTGCTCCTTCTGCTAGGTCACCAAGTCGCTGGCGATCCTAGCCAAGGTATCGCGGGACACCGCTGGCGCCAGAGCCTCGGCAGCAAGTTGCTCGAACGCAGCAGAGTAGGCGGCGACCTCGGCCGGCTGTTCCAGGTAGAGCGCACCGGTGAGGTTGCCGACATAGACCAGCCGATCCTCGGCTGCCTCGGGAAAGGGCTCGGGCATCGGCGGGAAGTCAAGGATGACGAAGCTGCCGTCGAAGCCGGCACCGGCTCCGAACGGCAGGACCTGAATCTGCACCCGCGTCCGGTCACATTCGGCGATGAGGCGGTCAAGCTGCGCCCGAAGCACCTTCGGTCCACCGACCATTCGTCGTACGGCTGCCTCATCGAGGATCATCCGCAGGACTGGCTGATCGTCTGCGCCGAGGATGACCTGCCGGTCCATCCGCAGGGCGACCTGCTGCTCGAGCTCACTGTCCCGCATCGGAATCGGCGAGCCGCGAAAGGCGGCCCGCGCGTAGTCCTCGGTCTGCAGTAGACCTGGAACCATCTGGCACTGGTAGGACCGGATGACCGACGCTTCGGACTCCATGCCAACGTAGGTGACGAACCAGTCTGGCAGCACCTCGCTGTAGCGCTGCCACCAGCCGCGCTGCCGGGCCTGCCGCGCCACAGCGATGACGGCCTCAGCCTGTTCGCCGCCAACACCGTAGAGCCCAAGAAGGGCTCGTACGTCGTTCGGGTGCGGCCGCACCTCGGCAGTTTCGATGCGAGACAACCAACTTCCGTCGTGGTCGACCCGTCGCGCCGCCTCGGTCGACGAGAGACCGGACTGCTCCCGCAGGCTTCGGAGGGTCATCGCCAGCCGCCGCCGCTTGACCGTCGGGCTTTGTCGTTGTGCCACAGACGCATCCTGCACCTCACCTCACCACCAAGCAAGCCATCTGCCCATCACAAGACCATCACTAGCATCCTTCCATCCGCATACTGCGGTTTTCACCACGGCCTGCCATGGTGATTGCGGCGGAGGCGGAAGCCATCAGGTTCGTCACCGCCGCTCTCGTTCACCAGCGAGGAGGCAGCCCGATGGTCTCGTTCGACGAATACGTCAGCGCGGTCGCGATGACTCTGGCCAGGCGACATCGACCGGCGTGGTCGTGGCGCAGGTGGCAGCGGGTCTGCCGGTGCGGGTCAGCGCTGCCCTGCCACGCCCGGCACCGGATCCCGATCAACCGAGGCCACTGGCCACGGGAGGCCCGATGAGCCTGCACATCCCCACCCGGCCCAGCTGGGTCTGCGCCGGATGCTCGTACCCGTGGCCCTGTCACACCCGCCGTCAGGAGTTGCTTGCCGAGTACGCCGGGGCGAGAGTGTCCCTGTCGGTGTACATGGCGACGTGCCTGCTCGACGCCATGATCGACCTGGCACATGACCGCAGCGGCTACCTCTACTGGCGATTCATGGGCTGGTGGCGCGACCAGCCGGTGCGCGAAGACCCGCCGCCACGCAAACGCTGGCCGCGCCGGTCGATCTGACCCGAAGGGGCCGGCGCAGGCCGCCGACTGACGGCTACCGGGTGGCGAGCACCTCGGCGCGGCGGGGCACGCTGGCCATCGCGCCGGGGCGGGTGACCGTCACCGCCGCGACCCGGGTCGCCCAACGGGCCGCGTCCTCGATGGACACTCCGTCGAGCAGTGCGTCGGCCAGCGCCGCGCAGAAGGTGTCCCCGGCACCGGTGGCGTCCACCGCGACGACCTGCTCGGCCGGCACCAGGTGCTCCCGGTCGTCCGTCACCACCAACGCACCGTCCGCGCCGAGGGTGACCACCACCGGCCCTCGGGTACCCAGCGAACGGGCCATCGCGGCGAGAGCGTCGACGTCCTCGGCCGGCCAGGCACCGGCCAACGCGGCGAGTTCGCCCCGGTTGGGCACCAGCACGTCGACCCGGGCCAGGGTGGCCGCGTCGATCGGTCGGGCCGGCGCCGGGTTCACCACGACCAGACCGCGGGCGGCGGCCACCGCGGCGGCGACCACCGATGCGTCGATCTCCTGCTGCAGCAGTACGGCGGCAGCGTCACCGATCAGCCCCGCGTACGGCCGCAGGTGCTCCGGGGTGAGCCACATGTTGGCCCCGGAACTGACCGCGATGGTGCTGTCCCCGTCGGCGGTGACCAGCACGATCGCCTGCCCGGTAGGTCGGGGCGCGCACAGCACCGCCGCCGTGTCGACGCCTTCGGCGGCCAGCAGGCCGAGCAGCCACTGCCCTTCGGGGTCGTCGCCGACCGCGCCGACCATGGCCACCGAGCGGCCCAGCCGGGCGGCGGCCACCGCCTGGTTGGCGCCCTTGCCGCCGCCGGCCCGGGAATGGTCGGCGGAGCTGAGCACGGTCTGGCCGGGGGCGGGCAGCTCATCGAGCGGCACCACCACGTCGACGTTGAGGCTGCCCACCACCACGATGTCGGTCATCGCTGGCGCTCAGTCCTGCGCGGCCGGGCGCCAGGCGTGCGCGAGGAAGTCGGCGCGCGGCGGGGCGAACAGATCCAGGTTGATACACGGCCCTTCGGTCGGCTCGACGTAGTGCTCGGCGCCGCGCGGCACCAGCAGCATCGAGCTCGCGCTCATGTCGTGCGGCACCCCGTCGACGTAGTAGTTGCACCGGCCGCCGAGGATCATCACCAGCTGGTCGAAGTCGTCGTGCGTGTGCGGGTTGAGGTCCATCCCGACGCTGAGCTCGTGCCAGGCGAGCACCACCTCGTCGGTGGCGTACACCTTGCGTCGCACACCGGGGCGAACGTCGGTGGCGGGGATGTCGTCCCAGTTGACCGAGGTGCGGTAGAGCTGCGGGTTGAGCACGTCAGGACTCCCTTCGAGGGCTGACTCAATTGTCGGTGGCGAGTTGGCGCAGACCGGCGCCGAGCAGCTGCAGATCGGATCCGGCGACCAGGTAGCCGGCACTGGTCAGGCCGTACCGGTGCAGTGTCTTGTCGGTCGCGGCCGGCGCCCACCCACCCAGGGTGACCCCGGCGGCGTGGGCCGCGTCGGCGATCTCACCCACCCGGCGCAGCAGTGGCGCCTGGTCGTCGGTGGTGGCCAGGCCGAGGCTGACCGCCAGGTCGGTGGTGCCGGCGAACGCGACGTCGACGCTCGGCTCACCGTGGGCGTCCGTGAGCAGCTCGGACAGCGGGTCGTCGGTGTCGGCGGTCTCGATCTGCGCCACCAGCAGCGGCGGGTCGGCGGCCTCGGCGGCCAGGTAGGCGTCCAGCCCGCCGACCCCGTAGCCGGCCGACGGGTGGCCCAGGCTGATGCTGCGTCGGCCGACCGGCGCGTACCGCACGGCGGCGCGCAACGCGGCGACCTGCGCGCAGGCGCGGACGGTGGACAGCTGCACCCCGGCGGCACCCGCCTCCAGCAGCCGGTTGATCTGCGCCGGATCGACCGCGGCCAGCCGGACCAGGGCGGACAGGCCGAGCAGCGCGGCGTGCCGCAGCTGCCCGGCGGCGGTCCGCTCGTCCAGCCCGGAGTGCTCCAGGTCGACCACGACGAAGTCGAGCCCGGCCTGGGCGGCCAGCTCGACGGCGTCGGTGCCGGGCAGTTTCAGGAAGGTGCCGACCATCCGCCGACCGCGCCGCAGGCGTTCGCGCAGCGCGGCCCGACCGGCGTGCACCCCGGTACGCGTGCCCATCAGTTTCCGGCGGGCAGGCCGCGCCACGGTACGGTCGGCACCCGCTCGCCGGCCAGCAGCACCACTTCCGGCTCCAGCCGGGGCGCGGTGAGCTGGTTGCCGGCCGCGTCGGGCAGCACCGCCTCGTCGGCGTCGGCGAGCACGGTGACGTGTGCCGGGCCGCCCTCGACCAGGCTGCCGTAGCCCTCGACGTCCAGGCCGAGCAGCCGGGCCGGGGCGCTGGTCACCCGGGGCACGATCTGCTCCATCGTCATGCCGAGCGCGCGCAGCTTGGCCATGCTGGTGACCAGGTCGAAGACCGGGCCACGCCAGTTGCGGGCCGAGGTGTCCGAGGTGATCACGTCGGGGTAGAAGCCCTGCGCGATCGCCGGCTCGGCCACCTTGAAGCTCAGGTTGCTCTTGCCGTGCGCCGACTCGAACAGCACGCCGCGCTCGCGGGCGGCGTACACCTCGGGCAGCACCTTGCCGTCGGCGAGGATGCCGTACGGCTTGCCGGTGTAGCAGTGCGCGATGACGTCGCCGGGGCGCAGCATCTCCAGCACAGCCGGCAGCGGCTCCGGGGTCTCCCCGATGTGGATCATCAACGGCAGGTCGGCGTCGGCGGACAGCTCCAGGGAGCGCTTGAGCAGCGGACGCCAGTCGTGGCCGACGACGTCCTCGGAGAGCCTGATCTTGAAACCACGGACCCGGTGCGGGTTGTCGGCGGCGACCGCCAGGGCGTCCTCGATCACCAGGGTGTCCGGGTTCATCAGCTCGCCGAACCGGAAGTCGATCAGCCCGAGGACGCTGACGTTGAGGAAGTTGACCAGTCGCATCTTCGCCGGTCCGGCGACGTAGCGCTCGAAGGCGGCGAAGGTGGAGGCACCGACGGTGCCGGCGTCACAGGCGGCCACGACGCCCCGGTGCAGGTGCGCCTCGTCCGGCGGGGCACCGACCTTGGACACCTCGGCGAAGATGTGGGTGTGTCCCTCGACCAGGCCGGGCAGCACGTACCGCCCGGCACAGTCGATCACCTCACGGCCGTCGGCGGCCAGGCCGGGCGCGATCCGGGCGATCCGGTCGCCGGTCACCGCGACGTCGGCGACCTGACTGGCACCGGTGGCCGAGTCGAACACCTCACCGCCGGCCAGCACCAGGTCGTACCGGGGAGCATTCTCAGTCATGGGGTCTGCGGCTTTCTGTGCGAAGGAGGAGCCGGCGGTGCCGGGTGGGAGGTTTCGGCGCGGAACCGGGTACGCAGTGGCAGCACCCCGCCGACGGCGACCTCGACCAGGTCGCCGGGGCGCAGGAAGCTGCCCCGGTCCTGACCGGTGCCGGCCGGGGTGCCGGTGAGCACCACGTCACCCGGTTCCAGCACCACGTACCGGGTAATCCAGGCGAGCAGCTGCGGCACCGGGAAGATCAGGTCGGCGGTGGTCGCCTCCTGACGTACCTCGCCGTTGACGGTGGTGCGGACCGGGATCGCGTCGCGGTCGGCGACGGCGGCGATGTCGAGCACCGAGGCACCGAGCGCGCCGAAGCCGGGGAAGCTCTTGGCCAGCGTCGGGTTGGCCGTCGCGGTCATCACGTCGCGGGCGGTCAGGTCGTTGGCGGCGGTGATCGCGGCAACGTGCGACCAGGCCTGGTCGGCCGGCGTACGGTGCATGCGCGCCCCGATGACCAGGGCGATCTCGCCCTCGTAGTCGGGTTGGGCGCTGATCTGGTCGGGCAGCGTCACGGTGGCGTCCGGGCCGGAGCCGGCGCTGGCCGACTTGAGGTAGAGCACCGGTTCGGTGGGGACGGCCCGGCCGGCGGCGCGCGCCTTGCAGTGGTAGTTGAGGCCGACTCCCCAGACCGCGCGGGTGCTGCCCAGCGGGGCGACCAGGTCGGCGGTGAGGGTGTCGAGGGTCAGCCGCTCCCGGGCCGGGGCGGCGGCGGCCGGGGTCAGGCCGGCGCCGGCGCGCAGCAGCGCGGCGACGTCCGGGTACGCCAGGTCGAGCAGTTCGGCGGTGCCGTCGCCGCAGACCCGGGCGAGCCCGCGCCGGGTGGCGAGCAGGTGCAGTCCGGTCGGCGCGTCGGCGCCTGCGGTCGGGCCGGTGTCGGTCTGCTCGCCGGTCTCGCGCCGGGCGTCGGCGGCCGGGGCGCTCACGCGGCGTCCGAGGAGTGGCCGGGCACGGTGCTCAGCGCCGGGTTGACCAGTGGTGCCAGGTTGTTGACCGCGGCGGCGGCCTCGCCGAAGCCGACCGAGATCAGCCGTACCTTGCCGGGGTAGTCGGTGATGTCCCCGGCGGCGTAGACCCGGGGCAGGTTGGTGCGCATCGCGCGGTCGACAGTGATGTGCCGGTTGGTCATCTCCAGTCCCCACTGTTGCATCGGGCCGAGGTCGGCGATGAAGCCGAGCGCGGCCACCACCGCCTGGGCGGGTAGTTCCTCGCGCCCGTCGCCGCGTACTTCGGTGATGGTGACCGAGGTCAGCTGCGGCTCGCCGGTGATCGCGCCGACCTCGTACGGGGTGACGACCCGCACGGTGGAGTCGTGCAGTTGGTCGACGCTGCGTTCGTGGGCCCGGAACTGCGGGCGGCGGTGCACCAGGGTGACGCTGGCGGCGTACGGCTCCAGGGCCAGCGCCCAGTCGACGGCGGAGTCACCGCCGCCGACGACCACGACGTCCTGGCCGGCGAGTTCCTCCAGCCGGGGCACGAAGTAGCGCAGGCCGCGGCCGAAGTAGTCGTTGCCGACCGGCAGTTCGCGCGGGGTGAAGGTGCCGATGCCGGCGGTCAGCAGGACTGCCTTGGCCCGGACCTGGCTGCCGACGTCGGTGCCGATCCGCACGTGGTCGTCGGCGTTGGTCAGCTCCACGGCGCTCTCGCCCAGCAGGAAGGTGGGTTTGGCGGTGGCGGCCTGGGTGAGCAGGGAGTCGACGAGTTGCTGCCCTTTGATCGCCGGCAGACCGGCGATGTCGAAAATGTCCTTCTCCGGGTAGAGGGCAGCGATCTGCCCGCCGGGCTCCGGCAGCGAGTCGATGATCGCCACCGTCATGCCCCGGAAGCCGGCGTAGTAGGCGGCGTACAGGCCGGCCGGTCCGGCGCCGATGATGGCGAGGTCGACCTCGTGTTCGGCGGTCATCAGCTGCCACTTCCGGCGACAGCCGGGTGGTCGTGGCCGACCCGGCCGATCTTGCGTGCACCGCCGGGGGTGCCGATCTCGCCGAAGAACTCGGCGTTGATCGGGCCGAAGTGGGCCTGGCTGCCGGGCAGATCATCGAGGTGGAAGATCGAGGTGACCGGGCAGACCGGTTCGCAGCGACCGCAGTCTACGCACTCGTCCGGGTTGATGTACATCATCCGGTCACCCTCGTAGATGCAGTCCACGGGACACTCTTCGACGCAGGACCGGTCCTGCACGTCCACACATTCGTCGGTGACCACGTAGGTCATCGGTCCTCCTGCGTCACAGTGGGGCTCATCGGCGGCCCGCTTCGGCCTTGCACCCACGGCGACCTGGGATTGTCCGGCGGGGCGGCGACCTCTTGATGTCACGTCACGCTAGAGACCACGCCCCGGCTATGTCAACATGCGAGATGTCATCTTGGATAACTGTCGCTCTGGTGATGGGATGAGACGATGAGCGAGGACCCGATCGTCGACGCCCTGACGGTGCTGACCGCCGCGCCGACCCCGTACGGGCAGGAACGGGCCACCGCCGACCGGCTCGCCAACTGGGGCCGAGCCCACTGGCCGCAGCTGAACTGGCAGGTCGAGCCGCTGCCGGGCAGCGTCGCGACCCCGCACAGCGCGAACCTGGTCGCCACGTCGCACCTCGGCGACGGCCCGGAGCTACTGATCTACTCCCACCTTGACACCTCGCTGACCGGCACGGCCGAATTCGACGAACCGATCACCGGCCCGCCGACCGGGGTCTCCACCCCGGCGCGCAGCTGCGGCCTGGGTCGGTCCGCCGCGCCCGACGGCACCGCCCTGGTCAGCGGCTTCGGGCTCGGCGTCGCCCGGGCCGCCGCCGCCAGCGCCCTGGCCGGCTTCACCACGGCCGCCGCCGCGCTGCGGGCCACCGGCCGACCGCACCGGCTCACCCTGCTGCTGGCCGCCGCCGGCACCCACCGGCATCACCCGGGCGGGCAGGCACCCGGCGGCGTGACCCACCACCTGGACCGGCATCCGCCGCCAGCCGCCGCGGTGGTTGCCAAGACCGGCCCGGCCGGGGTGCTCACCGCCGAACCCGGGGCGATGTTCCTGCGGGTACGGCTGACCACCCGGTTGCATCCGGTGCTGGCCCGGGAGTCCGCCGTACCGCCGGGCGGGCTGATCGCCCACCTGGGCACGGTGATCGAGGCGCTGGAGGACTTCCGCCGTCGGCATCTGGCGCGGCGCGCCGACCCGACGGCACCGGTCGGCGCCGAGCTCGGCATCGGGGCGGTCCGCGCCGGCCAACCCGGCAAACCGGATCTGCTGGCCGGGCTGCTGGAGCTGCACCTCTACCTGGTGACGGTGCCTGGCGACGACCCGACGCGGATCCGCGACGACCTGCACACCGCGTTGCTGCGCGCCTTCGCCGACACCCCGCTGCGCGACTGCCCGGTCTCCGTCGACGGACAACTGGTCCACCTGGCCGCCGCCACCGACCCGGCCGCGCCGATCGCCCGGCACGCGTACGCCGCCTGGACCGATGCCCACGGCTCCCCGCCCCCGCCGGTCACCGGCTGGACCGGGTCGACCGACGGGGTGGTGCTGCGTGGTCGCGGGGTGCCGACGGTACGGCTGGGGCCGCCGTCGCGCGGACCGGACCCGGCAGACCCCCGGCTCGACCGGTACGCGCTGACCGATCTCGTCCGGTTCGCCAGCATCTACGCCGACATCGCGGCACGGCATGCGGGTGCATCGACAACGTAAGGTCCCGTATGCCATGATGCTGTCTCACTTCCCGCACATGCTCGGTTAGGAAGCCAGATGGCGGACGACAGCCTTCCGACCGCCGGGCCCAGCGCCCCAGCGGTCGAGCCCAGCGCGCCGGCGATCCAGACCGTGCAGCGCGCCGCGGTGATCCTCAACGCGTTCACCGCCGCCCGCCCCCGGCTGAGCCTCAACGAACTCACCGCCAGCCTCGGCACCAGCAAGGCCACCGCCCACCGCTACACGAAGGCGCTGCGGGAGAGCAACCTGCTGCGCTACGACGAACGTGAAGGTCTCTACTCCCTCGGCCCACAGATTCTCACCCTGTCCGCCGCCGCCCGCGCCGCCATGCCGGTGATCAGCATCGCCGGCCCGCACATGCAGCAGTTGGTCCGCGAGGTCGACGAAACCGTGGTACTCAGCGTCTGGGACGGCGACACCGCGGTCGTGGTCCGCGCCGACGACAACACCGACCGGGTGATCCGGGTCAGCGTGCGCACCGGCTCCCGACTCTCCCGCACCGAATCCGCCCAGGGCCGGGTCTTCTGCGCCTTCCTGCCGGAACAGGACGTTCCCGGGCTCGCCGCCGACCTGGCCGCCTCGGCCGAACTACGCCACGAGATCGACAAGATCCGCCGGACCGGGATCTCCGCCAACACCCCGTCGGTCAACGGGGTCCGTAGCATCGCCGCACCGATCTTCCGAGGTCAGACGCTGATCGCCGCGATGGCGATCGTCGGCACCACCACCTCGGTACCGGAGGGTACGGACAGCCCGCTCGCCAGCGCCCTGCAACGCGCCGCCGGCGTGGTCACCGCCGAGCTGGGCAGCGTCACCGGCAACCCCCGGCGCTAGCCGGCGATCGCGCCGAGCGCCTCGGACAACTCGTCGGACAGCTGCCGCAGCGTCCGCGCCGCGGTCGCCTCCGCCGCGCCGGCCAGCGCCACACTGGTGCCGAGCACCGCCAGGGCGGCCACCACCTGGGTACGTTCGAACACCGGGGCGGCGATCACCCGTACCCCGAAATCCTCCGGTGAGTTGACCGCGACGCCGTCGCGGCGGACCTGCTCGGCCACCTCGCGCAACGCGGCGGACAACCGCAGCTGACGGGCCACCACCGGGCTCTCGCCCGGCGCCAGGAAGGCGCAGAACACCCGGCCCTGCGCCGAACGGGTCAGGTCCAGTGGCGAGCCGGTACGGACACTGAGCCGCACGTCGCCTCTGGTGTTGTCCATGCAGCGGACCACCGTCGGCGCCTCGCCGTTCCAGACGCTGAGCACCGAGGTCAGGCTCGTCAGCCGGGTCAGCCGGTCCAGGAACGGCTCGGCGACCGTGACGATCGGCAGTGCTGCCCGGGCCGCCGCCTCCATCGCCAGGATCTGCGGCCCGAGCGTGTAGGTGGCGGTGACGACGTCGAAACGCAACAGGTTCGCGGCGCGCAGCGCCCGGGCGTACCGGTGCGCGGTGGCCCGGCTGATCGCCAGGTCGGCGGTGAGCTCGGCGAGGGTGAGCCGGGGCCGCTCGACGGTGAACGCCTGCAGGATAGTCGCGGCGCGCTGCACCGTCTGGATGGCCGGCCCCTCGCCGGTCACCTCGTCGGTCGCGCTCGCCGGTCGACCCGTGACCACCACAGCGCCACTCTACCCACCAGCCGCCGGCGGTTCAGCCACCGGCGGAGAGCTGGCGGTGCACCTCGGCACTGTCCCAGTAGTCGACCCGGTGGGCGATCAGTCCGTCGGCGTCCACCCGGAAGCGGAACATGCCGCGGATGCGCACCGGTGCCTTGCCCGCCGACACCAGACGGAACGACATCCGGTACGCCACCGCCGCCCGGTCACCGTCGACCAGCAACTCCTCGACCTCGTAGCGCAGGTCGGCGAATTCGGCCAGAAAACCGTCCAGCCGGGCCCGGTATGCGGCCCGGCCGGTGACGGTCCGACCCAACGCGGCGGTGTGCTCGTTGACGAACCCGACGCTGACGCACCCGGCGACCGCGTCGGCGTCCCGGGCGTTCAGCGCGGCCAGATAGCGCAGCACCGCCTCGCGGGTGTGCTGGCCGGTCAGCTCCCCCACAGCCGCCGTACGGTGTCGAACACCTGCTGGTCGTGGGAGATCTCGATGACGTTGCCGTCCGGGTCCTTCAGCGCGCAGATGTAGCCGACCGGCGGCGGCATCTGCCGCGGCTCCCAGTGCAGGCAGCCCAGCTCCCGGGCACGGGCGGCGATCTCGTCGACGTCGGCGCGGTTCGGCACCTCGATGCCGATGTGCGCGAACGGGTGCAGCAGCCCGAGCTGGCCACCCTTGTCCTTGTTGAACGAGACCAGCACCAGCACGAACGGCGTCTCGACCTGCTTGTCGTTGGAGAGCCAGACGCTCTCGCCGTCGGCGTCGGAGAACCGCTCGACCACCACCAGCGGGGTGAGCGCGGTGTAGAACGAGATGGCCTTGTCGAGGTCGCCGGTGGGCAGTGCCACGTGCGTCCATCGGGCGTGGGTCAGGCCGGTCGCCACAGGAACCTCCAGTTGCCGAAAAGTCTGTACTACCGCGTCTACCAGGCTATTCAGCACGGTACCGAGCGACCATGTGCCGGGGACACAAACCGGGAGGCAGTGCTTCGATCCGGTAGACCGGTGCCCCCGGCCGACGCCCGTGCCAGCGTGGTCGGCACACGTTCGGGGGGTTTGTATGCGTGCCACCGGATCGTCGACGAGGCACTCGACGCCGGGGTCAACTTCGTCGACGTGGCCGACGTGTACGCGCACGGCGAGTCCGAGGAGATCCTCGGTCGGGCGCTGCGCGGTCGCCGTGACGACGTGGTGCTGGCCACCAAGTTCCACGAGCCGATGGGCGACGACCGCAACCGACGCGGCAACTCACGGCGCTGGATCCGCCAGGCCGTCGAAGGCAGCCTGCGCCGGCTCGGCACCGACCGGATCGACCTCTACCAGGTGCACCGGCCGGAACCGGACACCGACATCGACGAGACCCTGGGCGCCCTGTCCGACCTGGTACGCGAGGGCAAGGTGCTGATGATCGGCAGTTCGGCCTTCCCGGCTGAGGAGATCGTCGAGGCGCAGTGGGTGGCGCGGCGGCGGCAACGGGAGCGGTTCACCACCGAGCAGCTGCCGTACTCGATCATGGCTCGTGGGGTGGAGGCCGGGGTGCTGCCGACCTGCCAACGGCACCGGCTCGGCGTGCTCGCCTTCAGCCCGCTCAACGGTGGCTGGTTGACCGGCAAGTACCGCTCCACGGACGCGCCGGACGACTCGCGGGCCGGACGCAACGGCGACCACTTCGACTTCCGCGACGCTGCCCACCGGCAGCGCAAACTCGACATCGTCGGCGAGTTGGCCAAGCTGGCGGCGCAGGCCGACCGCACCCTGATCGAGCTCGCGCTGGGCTTCGTACTCAGCCACCCGGCCGTCACCAGCGCGATCATCGGACCGCGTACGCTGCCGCAGCTGCGCAGCCAGCTCGGCGCCGGGGACCTGGCGACGCTGCCGAACGAGGTGCTGGACCGCATCGACAAGTTGGTGCCGCCGGGGAGCTACGTCAACCCGGCCGACGCCGGCTTCCAGCCGCCGGCGCTGACCGACCCGGCATTGCGCCGCCGGCGCTGACCGGCACCGCCCGGACACCGGCCCGCCGCCTCACGCCGCGCGGACCAGCAGCACCACCACAGTGGCGAGATAGATCAACGGGATGGCGACGCCCTCGAATCCGACCCCCCGGCGTTCCCGCATGAGCAGGCCGGCGGCAAGGGTGGCCGTCATCAGGGTCGTCGTCCCGGCCAGGACAAGGCCGGCCGAGGCGGCGTCGGTGTAGATCGACCCTGGCCGGTACGTCGCGTCAGCGAGGAAGATCATCAGTGCGTCGAAGGCGTTCCCGCCGAGAATATTGCCGATGCCGAGGGTCAGCGCGCCGATGCGCACCGCCGCGATCAGGGTGACCAGTTCCGGCAGTGAGGTGATCGCGGTGGTGACGGTGAAGCCGACGAAGCCGCTGGGCAGCCCGGTCGCCGCGATCACTCCGAGTCCACCCTGTCCGATGAGGTACCCGGTGCCGCCGACCACAACGGCGAGCGCGGCCAACCGCAGCCACAGCCGGCGGGTGCTCGGCCCGCCCGCGGCTTCGCCGTTGGCATCGTCCGGCACGTCCTGCCGGGTGTCGGAGGTCTGCTCGGCCCGCCACATCGGGCCCTCCCGTACCCGGCGCACCAGGTACAGCCCGTACAGGTAGAGCACCGGGATCAGCAGGCTCGCCGGATGCACCCAGCCGATGGTGAGCGCGGGGGTGGCGTAGGCGACGACCGGTAGGCAGAGCAGCGACACCAGTACCAACGCCTGCATGATGTTCTCCAGCGAGGCGGCGGCGTGCTCGATGTTGGACCGCCGGTAGAGCAGGTCGGCGATGGCCAGCCAAACCGTCTGTACGGCGATTCCGCCGATCGGGTTGGCGATGGCGAACTGGGCGTCGCCCTGCCATGCGCCGAGCACGGTGGTAGCGATGCCGGGCAGCGAGGTCACTCCGCCGAGCAGCAGTGCACCGGCGACCGCTTCGCCCATCCCGGTCCGGTCCGCGAGGGTGTCGGCGGTCGTGGCCAGCGCCTTGCCGACGAAGACGATGATGAGCAGCGCCACCGCCAACGCGCCGACGCTCGGCCCAAGTGACCAGGTCGTCCCAGTCACCGCCGCTCCCCACGCCTCGGGGTGCAGCGTGCCGTCGGTCGGCGGGACGGGGTCGTCTTCGGCTGTTCGGCTCCCATGCCAAGCTCGCTACCCGATCACATTCCCGCCGAACCATCGCCGAACCGGGCGACGGCCGCCGCCGACCCGGGCGACGTCTCCGGTGGTTTACCGGGGGTGTCGCCCGTCCGGTCTCAGGTGGTGCCGCGTTGGAAGGGTTGAGCCAGGGCTCTGGGTTCTCGGTGGGCGGTGGCGAAGATCAGCATGGCGAGCAGGGCGAGCAGGTACGGCGCGGCGATCAGCAACTGCGAGTTGACGGTGACGCCCAGCGACGGAAGGGCCAGCCGCATCGCGTCGGCCAGACCGAAGACGGCACAGCCGATCATCGTACGGCCGAGTCGCCAGGCGCCGAAGATCACCGCCGCGATCACCAGGTAGCCCCGGCCGGCGGTCATGTTCTGGTTGAACGAACCGACCTCGCCGACCGCGAGGTACGCCCCACCGAGTCCGGCGAGCAGCCCGCAGAACAGCAACGCCTGCCGCCTGCGATGGTTGACCTTGATCCCGCTCACGTCGGCGGCCTGTGGGTTCTCGCCGACCGCCCGCAACTCCAGACCCCACCGGCTGCGCTCCACCAGCCACCAGGTCAACGGGATCGCGATCAGCAGCAGGTACGCCGGCCATCGCTGGACGAACAGCACCGGCCCGATGACCGGGATGTCCCGCAGCACCGGGATGTCCACCCGCCCCACCTGGTGGCCGGTGAACGTGCTGATCGTGATCAGGTAGCTGGTGAGCCCCAGGACGAGCGCATTGAGCACCAGGCCGACGACGAAGGTGTTGATCTGCGCGCGGTGCGACAGGTTGGCGTGCACCACCGCGATCAGCACGCCGATCAGGGCACCCGCGGCCAGCCCGACGGTGGCGCTGCCGGTCGCGCTGGCGACGGCGATCGAGCCGAACGCGGCACCGAGCATCATCGCCTCGACCGAAATGTTGAGCGTGCCGGCGCGTTGGGCGACGTACTCGCCGCAGGCGGCGAAGGCGAGCGGGATGGTCAGCCGCGCTCCGCTGGACAGGATGGTGGCGATGTTGTCGGCGGCGCTCATGCCAGCCTTCCTTCCATGGCGTTCTTGTCGCTGCCCGGTACGGACGGATCCGTCGCTGGCGTGACAGGGGTGGGCATTCCGGCGGCCGGCGGGGGTGTGCCGGCGGTCTGCGTACCGGCCCGGCGCCGACGCCGCATGGCGATCACCACCGGCGGTGCCACGAACGCGAGCACCAGCAGTGCCTTCACCACGTCGACCAGGAACGACGGCACGCCGGTCGCGGCCAGGAAACTGCCGCCGGCGCGCAGCACCCCGAACAGCACCGCGACCGGGATGGCCAGCAGCGGATTGTTGCGGGCGACCAGGGCGACCAGCAGACCGTCCCAGCCGATGTTCAGTGACATGCCGGGTTGCAGCCGGTGGCTGCCGACCGGGCTGGTCAACAGCATCGCGCCGGCGAGGCCGGCAAAAGCGCCGGAGGTGGCCAGCGCCATGCCACCGAGGGCCCCGACCCGTACGCCGGCGTGCTTGGCGGTGACCGGGTTGAGGCCGAGCATCTTCAGTCGGAAACCCCATCGGGTACGGGTCATCGCGAGGCTGAGCGCGACCGCGAGCAGGACCGCCAGGATCAGCCCACCGTTGATCTGCAGGTTCGGGTAGTCGCCGAAGGAGCCAAGCCGGCCGCCCTCGGGCAGCGGGTTGGACTGCGGCGAGACGACGCCGGTGCCCAGCCGGGACTCCTGCAGCAGCCACGGGGTGTTGACCGCGAACGACACCAACTGCTGGGCCAGGAAGGTCATCAGCAACGTGCTGACCACGACGTTGACGCCCCGGAAGCGGTACATGAGCGCGCTCAGCCCGGCCCAACCGCCGGAGGCGAGCAGCGCGGCGAGCAGGACGACGACCACCAGCAGCGGGCCGGGCAGTGCGAGCCGCAGCCCGACCCAGGCGCCGGCCAACGCGCCGATCAGCACCTGGCCCTCCTGGCCGATGTTGAAGAAGCCGGAACGGGCGCTGACGCAGGCGCCGACCGCCACCAGCAGCAGCGGCGCGACATACAGCAGCGAGTTGCTCCACGCCGCCGGGGTGGCCACGCTGCCCCGGTAGAGGGCCTGCACCGAGGCGGACGGGGAACCACCGGTGACGGCGATCAACAGGGCGGACAGGCCGAGGGCGGCGGCGACGGTGGCCACTGTCGCCGCGGCCACCTGCCAGCCGCCGACGCCGGGGTTGAGCCGGGCCAGCAGCCGCCGGCCGGCCGCGTCACCTCCGTTCGGCGGTGTCATCAGTTGCTCACCCCGCCGACCAGCATGCCGAGGCGTTCGGCGGTGGCTTCCTCGGTGGTGAGCACCCCGACGATCCGGCCGCAGGAGATCACCGCGATCCGGTTCGCCAGCGTCATCACCTCCTCCAGTTCGGTGGAGATCAGCAACACCGCCACCCCTTCCGCCGCGACGGCGCGTAGCCGCACGTACATGTCTTCGATGGCGCCGACGTCCAGGCCGTGGGTCGGCTGGGCGGCGACCAGGACCTTCGGGTCGGCGGACAACTCCCGGGCCAGTACGACCCGTTGCTGGTTGCCACCGGAGAGGCTGCGGACCGGTGTGTCCGGCGACGGCGCGATGATGTTGTACTCCGTCATCCGTTGCCGGGCCACCTGGTGCATCCGTCGCCGGTTGAGCACCCCACCGGCACCGGAGACGCTGGTCAGGGATTTCATCGCCAGGTTCTCGGCGATGGTCATGTCGAGCACCACGCCGGAACGGTGCCGGTCCTCGGGCACGATGCCGAGACCGGCGTCGTGCAGTGCGCCGGGCTTGGCCAGATCGACCGGTTCGCCGGCGAGTTCGACGCTGCCCGAGTCGGGCACCACCAGCCCGGAGAGCAGGTCACCGAGGGTGGCTTGGCCGTTGCCCTCGACGCCGTACAGGCCGACGATCTCGCCGGGTGCCACGTCCAGGCTCAGCGTGTCGAGGATCGCCAGGTCGCCGAGGAGCACGGTGACGTCACGCAGCCTCAGTGCCGGGCCCGCCGCTGGTTCGACGACGGACGGGGCCACCGCCGCCGGCACGGCGGTGGCTTCGTCGGCGACTGCCGGGCCTTCGACGGGCAGCAGGCCGAGCGCGGCGCTCTCGGCCCGCAGCGACACCTCCCGGCCGACCATCTGCCGGGCCAGCAACTGCGGGGTGGTCTCGGCGGTCGGGCCGTGGAAGACGACTGCGCCGCGTCGCAACACGGTGACCCGGTCGGTGGCGGCGACGATCTCAGCCAGTTTGTGGCTGATCAGGATGACCGCGCGGTTCTCCGCCTGCACCACCCGGCGCAGCACGGTGAACAGTTCGGCCGACTCGGCCTGGGTCAGTACCGAGGTCGGTTCGTCCAGGATGAGCACGGACGGGTCCCGGCGCAGACATTTGATCAACTCGACCCGTTGCCGTTCACCGGCGGAGAGCCGGTCCACCCGGGCCAGCGGGTCGATCGGCAGACCGTACCGCTTGGCGACCTGCTCCACCTGGGCGCAGGCCGCTGCCCGGTCGACCCGGCCGGTGTCGCCCAGGATGACGTTCTCCCAGACGGCGAGCGGTTCGATCAGGCTGAAGTGCTGGTGCACCATGCCGAGTCCGAGATCGGCGGCGACCTGTGGGGTGTCGATCTCGACCGGGCGGCCGTCGCGCAGAACGGTCCCGGTGTCCCGGTGCACCAGCCCGAGCAGAATCTTCATCAGAGTCGACTTGCCGGCCCCGTTCTCGCCGAGGAGGCCGTGGATCTCACCGGGTCGTACGGTGAGATCCACGGCGTCGCAGGCGACGACCGGACCGTAGCGCTTACTCACTCCGCGCAGGGTGAGCGCCGGCGCCTGCTGGCCGTCGGTGTCCACAGTCCGTTCCACCTCGTTGTCGGTCAGTCAGCGAATCAGGGTGTCACGGTGGGCGGTCAGTTGCCCAGGCGCTCCACCTCGGCAGCGGTGTCGATCGAGCCGCTCGCCACGTCGGCGACGAACGCGTCCATCTTCTCGGTCTGCTCCGGGGTCGCGTCGCAGATCTTGATGGCCGGGTACGGGTCCACGCCGATCTGCCACACCTTGGTGGTGCCCATCTCCAACTCGCCGTCGGCGAACAGGGTCAGCGCGGCGGCGAAGTAGGCACCCGGGTCGAAGATGACCGAGATGTCGAAGGTCGGAGCGGTGGAGGAACACCGGTCGGTGCCCGGGGTGAGGGTGAGCGCCCCGCCTTCGTTGGCGAGCTCCGTGGCGGCGTCGGTGGCCCCGCCCAGGTACGGATAGACCACGGCGACGCCCTGGCTAATCTGCGCCTGCACGGCCTCCCTGGCCAGTGCCGAGTCGTTGAAGTCACCGGTGTATGTGATCACCAGCTCGGCCTCGGGGACCACCATCCGGATGCCGGCCTTGAACGCCCGCGCGGCGTTGATCGCGAAGTCGACCTCCAGACCGGTGACGAACCCGGCCTTGGTGTCGCCGTCGGACTCCATCAGCAGCCCGGCGGCGTAGCCGGCGGCGAGCATGCTCTGGTTCGGGTCGTCGCTGGAGATGACGATCTGCGGGGTCTGTGGGATGTTCTCCGACGACGGCACGTACCAGGCGACGTTCTCGCAGGCCGGCTCCTCGGACGCGGGGATGGCGTCCTTGAGTTCGGAGGCGCCGAGGGCGACCATGTCCACACCCTGCTGGCACAGGGCCCGGGCGGCGCTGAGCGCCTCGGTGGGCGGCACCGAGCCGCGCTTGATGACCTCCCAGCCCTCCTCGGTGGCGAACCGCTCCGCTTCGGCGACGAAGCTCTCGTAGTAGCCGTTGTCGTTGATGTCCCCGGGGCTGAGCACCCCGATCAGCACCTTGCCGTCGCCGTTGACGTCCGGCTGGCCGGCGATGACGGTGCCGCCGTCCTCGGAGCCGGCCGGGGCCGGCGCGGTGGCGTCGTTGTCGGCACAGCCGACCAGGGCCAGGCTGACGGCGCCGGCGAGCAACGCCGCCGCACCCTTACGGATCCTTATTGTCACTGCGGTTCCTCTCACTGTGGGGGCGTCGCACCGGCCGGGCCGGTCCGGTGCGCGCGGTACTCGGTCGCCGGCACGGCAGGCCAGCGATGCGGGATGTCGATGCCGGCTCGGCGCAGCAGGTCCGCGCGGCGCCGCATGGCCTCGGTACGCAGGGCGTCGACGTCGACGCCGGTGATCCGGCGATCCCGGATCACCGGCCGGCCGTCGACCAGTACGTCCCGTACGGTGTGGCTGGCCGCGCCCCAGACGAGCTGGGTGGCCAGGTCACCGCCCGGGGTCCACGCGACGGTGCGGGTGTCCAACACGACCAGGTCGGCCGCTTTGCCGACCTCGATCGAGCCGGTCAGCTGCCCGAGCCCGACGGCGGTGGCGCCGTCGATGGTGGCCAGGGCGAAGACCTCGTCGGCGCGCAGCGGGTCGACCGCGCCCCGGTCCCGGTCCAGGCCAGCGAAGAGCCGGGCGGCCTGCCACACGTCCGGGACGTCGCCGGCGTTGTGCGAGTCGCAGCCCAGTGCCAGCCGGCCGCCAGCGCGCAGCAGTTCGGTGTGCCGGCCGGCCCGGGTGAAGCCCTGCCCGAGCCGCAGGTAGGCGCCGGGGCAGGAGGCGACGGCGGCGCCGCTGGCGGCGAGGACGTCGAGTTCGTCATCGTCGAGCCAGACGGCGTGACCGAGCAGCAGGCGGGGGCCCAGCACCCCGAGGTCGCGCAGGTGCAGCACCGGACGGGGTCGCCCGGCGACAGCGTACGCGGCCGGGTCGTCGGCGCTGGGCGACAGGTGCCAGGTCATCGGCACGTCGAGCCGCTCGGCCAATTCGGCGGCGCCGGTGAACAGTTCGTCGCTGACCAGGTCGTGGCCGACCAGGGTGATCCAGCCGGTGACCAGCGGGTCGCCGGCCAGGGCGGTGACCGTCTCGGCCTGGGCGGCGAGGGTGTCGGCGGCCGGCATCGCGTACGGGGCGTCCGGGGTGTCCCAGCCCCAGCGACCGACCCGGCCGCGGATGCCCGCGGTCCGCAGCCCGGCGGCCACCCGCAGTGGGTGGGCGACGGTACCCGGCTCCAGCAGCGTGGTGACGCCGTAGCTGAGTGCCTCGACCGCGGTGAGGGTGGCGGACAGTTCGTCGTCGTCGCCGGTGACGGCGGCGTGCAGCGGCACGATCCAGTCGAAGATGGCCTGCTGGGCGGGGACGTGGTCGGGGATGCTGCTGCGGATCAGCGGGTCGGCGGTGGTGTGCTGGTGGGCGTCGATCAGGCCGGGGACGACCAGGCAGCCGGCGGCGTCGAGCTCCGGGGGGTGCCGGTACGCCACCCGCAACGCGCCGGCCGGGCCGATGTCGGCGATCCGGCCGTCGACGATGGCGATCGCCCCGCCGGTGACGACTTCCCGGCCGGGGGCCATCGTGACGATGTCGGCGTCGACGATCAGCAGGTCGGCCGAGCCGCCACCGGCACCGGTGCCGGCGCCGGCGCCGGCGCCGGTACCACCGCCGGGGACGTGGCCGGCGGTGGTCGGGTGCGGAGTCTGGGTCTGGGTGCGGTTCATGGTCGGATCAGAATCTTGCCGACGAGGTCACCGGACTCCTGCCGGGCGTACGCCTCGGCCAGGTCGGCGAGCGGGTATTCGGCGGCCCGGACAACCCGCAGGTCGCTGGTGAAGAAGGTGTCGAGCATCGCGGCGAAGTCGGCCGGGGCGTAGGCACCGGCGCCGAGCAGCCGCAGGCCCTGGTGGTAGAGGTGGGCCAGCGACAGGGTGACCTGGTCGCCGCTGGTGTTGCCGAGCAGCACCAGCCGACCGCCGGTGCGCAGGCTGCCGAGTGAGCTGTTCCAGGTGGCCGTGCCGACGTGGTCGAGCACTAGGTCGACGCCGTGGCCGTCGGTGTGGTCCCGGACCGCGTCGGCGGTCCGGTCGTCGAGGTCGAGCACGGTGTCGGCACCGAGGTCGGTGGCCGCGGCCCGCTTGGCTTGCGTCCGGGCGACCGCGATGACCTGGGCGCCGGCCCGGCGGGCGAGTTGGATGGCGGCGACACTGACCGCGCTGGTGGCGGCCTGGATCAGCACCGCTTCGCCGGAGCGCAGTTGCCCGACCCGGTGCAGTGCGTGCCAGGCGACCGCCCACGCGGTGGGCAGGGCGGCGGCGTCGGCCAGGTCGACGTGGTCGGGGACCCGGTGCGTCACGGCAGCCGGTACGGCGACGTACTCGGCGAAGCCACCGGGCCGGTTGCCGCCGACCACCTGCAGGGCGGCACAGTAGCCGGGGTTGCCGCTGGTGCAGGTGCCGCAGTGCCCGCAGCCGATGGTGGGGTCGACGACGACGCGGTCGCCGATCCGCAGTGTGCTGACCCCGGAGCCGGTGGCGACGACCCGGCCGGCGACGTCCATACCGCCGATGTGCGGTAGCGCGAAGCCCGGGAGCAGCCCGGGGCCACGGCGCTGCAGCAGGTCGAGCCGGTTGAGGGTGGCGGTGTCGACGGCGATGACGGCGTCGACCGGGCCGGGTTCCGGGTCGGGCAGGTCGTGCGGGTGCACGACCTCGGGCCCGCCGAACCCGGTCTGGACCATCGCTCGCACAGTACCCTCCAACGGTCTACCAAACGATATGGCGTCTTGCATTGTGATTCAGGTTGCTTAGCGACGTACTTTGCCTGCGGGCCGGCGGCCTGTCAACGCCTCGACCGAAACTGGCTCAGCGACGTAACGTGCCCGTGACACGCGCTATCGACCTGCGGTTACTCGACGTCGGGCGTGGTGATCAGCAGCTCCCGGGCGACCAGCGCGGCGCGCAGCACAGCGGCGGTCGGCGGATCGAGCGGATCCACCCCCAGCAGTCGCTTGATCAACCCCACCCGGTAGCCGACCGAGTTACGGTGCAGATGCAGCTGCTCACTGACAGCTTGCCTGCTTCCACCACTGGCCAGCCAGTGATCCAGCGTGCGCAACAGGTCGTCCCGTTCGGCGATCGGCCCCAGATGCCGGTCCACGTACCAGCGCAGCCGCTCGTCCGGCACCGCCAGCAGCACCTGGGCCAGGCCGGACCGGTCGAACGGCAGCTCGGCGCGGGCCGGGCCGGCCGGCAACCCCGGCGGCCCGTACGGGTGGTGCAGCAGCAACCGCAGCAGCCGCCGAGCGTCCCGGAACGAGTCCGACGTCGCAGCCGGACCGGTGACCGACCGGCCGCAGGTGACCAGCACCTGACCGGCGCCGACGATCTGCTCCAACCGGCCGCGTAGCCGGGCCACCTCACGCTGCGCGTCGCCCTGCAGCAGCGTCCAGCCCTGCCAGCCGTCGGCCAGCACCGGGCGGTCCAGCCAGGTCGTCGCCGACGCCCAGCGCCGGTGCTGTGCGCCGGTGTAGCCGAGCGCCACCCCCACGTGCGGCTGGTTCAGCCGCCACCCGTGCCCCGCGGCGGCCCGCACCAGATCGGCCTGCCCGGCCGCCGACGCGACTCCGGTGCCGTCGCGCAGCGCCCGCAGCACCGCGTCGGCACCCACCGGCGCCGGCGGCTGCGGCGGTTCACGGCGTACCGCCTCGATCAACAACGCGGTGACCGCGGCCCGGCCGTAGTCGAGTTGCCCGGCGCCAACCGGCTCGGCCAGCAGCAGTACGCCGAGCCGGCGGCTGCCGGCGCCGACCGGCACCGACCGGCCGGTCCAGCCGTCGGCGCAGCGGACCCGCTCGGCGCACAGTTCGGCCGCCGACGCACCCCGGGCTCCCGACACGCCATCCGGCCGGTCACCGGAACCACTGGCGTCGCTGCTGGCGAGGAGCTCGCCGGTCTGGGCGAGCAGTCGGGCACCGGTGCCGGTGACCTCGGCCAACCGGGCCAGCAGCACCGGCCAGCCGGCCCCGTCGAAGGCGAGGTCGGTCAGCCACCGGGCGAGCTGGTCCGGGGTCGGCTCGGTGGCGACCGTCAGCCGGGGCCGGGCCGACACCGGGCGTTCGGCCGGCCCGGTCACGTCGGCGATCGATCGAGCAGTCGGACCGCGACGGCCTTCTCCTGGGTGTACTCGCGCAGCGCCGCGTACCCGCCGCCACGGCTGAACCCGCTCTCCTTCTGCATGTTGAACGGGAAGCCGATCACCCCGGCGTCGTGGAACTGGTTGACCGTCACCTGCCCGCTGCGGGCCTGACCGGCCAGGCGCAGCGCCCGGGACACGTCACTGGTCCAGATGCAGGTGAGCAGGCCGAAGTTGGTGTCGTTCATGATCGCCACCGCCTCGTCGGTGCCCCGGAAGCCCTGCACCGCGAGGACCGGGCCGAAGACCTCCTCGCGGGCCAGTCGCATCCCGGGGTCGACCCCGTCGAAGACGGTCGGCGCGACGTACCAGCCGGCACCGAAGCTCGCGGTGGCCGGCTCACCGCCGGTGACCAGCCGGGCCCCGGCGGCCGGCGCCTCGGTCAGGAAGCCCCGGACCCGCTCGTACTGGACCTGACTGACCAGTGGCCCCATGTCCAGGTCCTGATCCCAGGAACCGACCCGGATCTGCGCCATCGCGGCGGCGACCCGCTCGACGACCTCGGACCGGATCGACTCCTCCACGACCAGCCGGGAGCCGGCGTAGCAGTTCTGCCCGGCGTTCTCGGTGATCGAGGCGACGATCGCCGGGATCGCGGTGTCCAGGTCGGCGTCGGCGAAGAGCACGTTCGGTGACTTGCCGCCCAGCTCCAACTTGACCGGGACCAGGTGCTCGGCGGCGGCCCGCATCACCGCCCGGCCGGTGACGGTGGAGCCGACGAAGCTGATGTGGTCGATGTCGGGGTGGCCGGTGAGCGCCACGCCGGCTTCCGGTCCGAGCCCGGTGACCACGTTGAGCACCCCCGGCGGCAGGCCGGCCCGCCGGCCCAGCTCGGCCAGGGCGAACGGGGCGAGCGGTGCGATCTCCGACGGCTTGAGCACCACGGTGTTGCCCGCGGCCAGGGCCGGGGCGACGTTCGCGGCGGTGAGCACGGCCGGCACGTTCCACGGGATCACCACCGCGCAGACGCCGTACGGCTCGGGCTGGGTGTAGCCGAAGTAGTCCGAGGTACGGGTGGGCAGCGTGACGCCGGTGAGCTTGTCGGCGGCTCCGGCGAAATATTCGACGATGCCGTGCGCGATGTACATGTTGAGCCGGCCACCGGAGCGGGGTTTCCCCACGTCACGGGCCTCGTACCCGGCGAGGTCCTCGACGTGGGCGGCGATCAGGTCGGCCCAGCGGCGCAGCGTCGCGCCACGTTCGCTCGGTGAGGTGGCCGCCCAGGCCGGGGCGGCCCGGCGGGCGGCGGCGACGGCCCGGTCCACGTCGGCGGCGCGGGCCCGGGCGACCGGTTGGATGACGGCCCGGGTCGCCGGGTCCAGCACCGGTAGTTCACCACCGTCGGCGGCAGCCTCCCAGGCACCGTCGATCAGCTGGCGGGCAGCGGGAATGTCCAGGTCAGCCATGGTGGAATCCTTGACCCTCCATGTTCCGCATGTCAAGATGCAGTCTCGCTTTGTGAGTCACTGGGGAGGGTGTGTGCGCGTCACGGCGGCGGTTCTGGACAACGCGGGTGGTCCGTTCACCCTGCAGGAGATCGAGCTGGCCGAGCCCGGCCCGGACGAGGTGCTGGTCCGCGTACACAGCGTCGGCATCTGCGGCACGGACCTGGAGTTCGCCAACTTCTTCCCCACCCCGGCCGTCCTCGGCCACGAGGGCAGCGGAGTGGTCGAACAGGTCGGCGACCGGGTCACCGGCGTCTCGGCCGGCGATCACGTGGCGATGAGTTTCACCTCGTGCGGCACCTGTTCACTCTGCCTGACCGGCAGCCCGGCGTACTGCCGAAGCTTCGACGCGGTCAACTTCACCGGCCGGCGCCCGGACGGCAGCAGCGCGCTGTCGCGCGACGGCGAACCGGTCAACGGGCACTTTCTCGGCCAGTCGTCGTTCGCCAGCCACGTCGTCGCCCCGGCCCGCGCCGTGGTGCCGATCAGCAAGGAGATCGACCTGCGGGTGGTCGGACCGTTCGGCTGTGGATTCGGCACCGGAGCCGGTGCGGTGCTCAACGTGCTGCGGCCGCCGGTCGGCTCGTCGATCGTGATCTTCGGCGCCGGCGCGGTCGGTGTCGCGGCGGTCCTCGCCGCCGGGGTCGCCGGCTGCACCACGATCGCCGCCGTCGACGTCAACGTCGACAAGCTCGACACCGCCCGGCTGCTCGGCGCCACCCACGGCGTCGACTCACGTGCCGGCGACGCCAAGGAACTGCTCGCCGCGATCGCCCCGCACGGCTTCGACTTCGCCATCGACGCCACCGGGCGCGAGGAGGTGCTGCGGACCGCGGTCGAGGCGCTCGGCCCACTGGGCCGCTGCGGCGTGGTCGGCGTCGGCCCGAGCGAGCAGATGAGCTTCGACTGGCGCAGCATCCTCAACGGGCGCAGCGTCACCGGCATCATCGGCGGCGCCAGCCTGCCCCAGGTGTTCCTGCCCAAGCTGCTCGATCTGCACACCGCCGGCCGGTTCCCGGTCGACAGGCTGCTCAGCTACCACCCGTTCGAGCAGATCAACGAGGCGGTGGCGGCGGTACGCGGCGGTACGGTGGGCAAGGCCGTACTGACCTTCTGACCATCCCAGGTATCCCTGAGCGAAACGTTGTCTCGCAATGTGAACGGGATTACTCTCGGCTCCAGACACCCAGTGGCGCGGCTGGGCAACACCGCGCGGCAGCCAGCATCCGTGGAGCTCGCCCGCCATGACTGACTTCGATCACCACTCTGACGCCTGCAACGCCGACCCGGTCGGCTACTACCGCGCGTACCGGGAGAAGTGCCCGGTCGGACGGAGCGACGCGCACGGCGGCTTCGTCTACACCACCCGGTACGCCGACGTGGTCCGCGTCGCCCGCGACGACGACACCTTCTCCTCGGCCCGCGCCACCGCCGGCGGCGACGGCACCGCCATCGTCATCCCGCGCGGCCCCGGCCTGGAGCAGTACCCGATCGAGCTCGACCCGCCGGCCGCCACCGGCTACCGCGACCTGATCAACCCGCTGCTCACCCAGGACGCGGTCGCCAAACTCGCCCCGATGATCGCCCGGCACACCACCCGGGTGATCGACGCCTTCGTCACCGAAGGGTCCGTCGACTTCGTCCGCGACCTGACCAACCCGCTGCCGGCCGCCGTCACCCTCGACTGGCTCGGCTTCCCCGAATCCGACTGGGCCAAGCTCGCCAAGCCGATCCACGACATCTTCGCCGCGCTGCCCGGCAGCGACCGCGCCATCCGGGGCGCGCAGGGCCTGGCGTACCTGGACGAACGGATCCGGGACCTGATCCGCGACCGGCGGGCCGAACCCGCCGACGACGCGGTCAGCTACCTCGTCGCCCAACGCCGCGGCGACGGCGAACCCTTCAGCGTCGACGAACTCGTCTCGGTGATCGGCCTGCTGGTCGCCGGTGGGGTGGACACCACCACGTCGCTGACCGGATCCACCCTGGTGCACCTGAGCCGCAACCCGGAACAGCGGCAGCGCCTGATCGACTCCCCCGACCTGCTCGACGGCGCCACCGAGGAGTTCCTGCGGGTCTTCGCGCCGTCGCAGTCGATGGCCCGCACCGCCCGCGCCGAGGCGCACGTCGGCGGCTGCCCGGTCAGCGCCGGCGAACGCGTCCTCATCCCCTGGGTCGCCGCCAACCACGACCCGGCGGTCTTCCCCGAGCCCGAACAGGTCCGGCTCGACCGCGACGCCACCCGCCACCTCAGTTTCGGCATCGGCAGCCACCGGTGCGCCGGTGCCCACCTGGCCCGGCTGATGTTCCGCGAAATGATCATCCAGGTGCTGACCCGGCTACCCGACTACCAGGTCGTCGAAGACGGCCTCGTCGGCTACCCCACCAAGGGAAACCAGACCGGCTGGGACGCCATCCCGGCCGTGTTCACCCCCGGCCGCCGCGCCGCCGACGCGGCGACCGGGGGTATCCCGGTAGCGGTCGCCCGCCCAGGTGGCGACCGGGACCTGGTCGTCGAGGCGGTCACCACCGTCGCCGAGCAGGTGCTGGAGGTACGGCTGGCCGCCGCCGACGGTGCCCCGCTGCCGACCTGGGCACCCGGTGCCCACCTGGAGGTACGGCTGCCATCCGGCCGGGTCCGGCAGTACTCGCTGTGCGGCGACCCGGCCGAGTCCGGCCGCTACCGGATCGGCGTACTGCGGGAGACCGCCGGCCGGGGCGGATCCGTCGAACTGCACACCGTCGCCGCGACCGGCACGACGCTGACCGTACGCGGCCCGCGTAACCACTTCCCGCTGGTCGACGCCGACGAGTACCTCTTTCTCGCCGGCGGCATCGGCATCACCCCGATCCTCGCCATGGTCCGGGAAGCCGTCCGGCGCGGCACGCCGTTGCGCGTCGTCTACGGGGGCCGCAGCCGCGCCTCGATGGCCTTCACCGACGAACTGGTCGCCCTGGCCGGCGACCGGGCCACCCTGCTGCCGCAGGACGAGGCCGGCCTGCCCGACCTGGCCACGCTGATCGGCGGCACCGGCGACGGCGCCGCCATCTACTGCTGTGGCCCCGGCGCGATGATCAACGCGGTGGAACGGACCTGCGGCGACGCCGGGCGCACCGGGCAACTGCACGTGGAACGCTTCGCCGCCGGTGACGACCTGGAGATCGCGTTCGACCCGGCTGCCAACACCGAGTTCGACGTGCACCTGGCCCGCACCGGGGTCACCCTGCGGGTGCCGAGGGACAAGCGGATGATCGAGGTGCTGCGCGAAGCGGTGCCCGGGCTGACCTACGACTGCGAGAAGGGCTACTGCGGCGCGTGCGAGACCCGGGTGCTGGCCGGCACACCGGAGCACCGCGACTCGCTGCTCACCGCCGACGAACGGGCCGCCGGGCGCAGCATGATGATCTGCGTCGGCCGGTGCACCTCCGACCGCCTGGTGCTCGACCTGTAGCCGTGGCCGGCGTTCAAACGACGGAGAAGTTGGCACGTCAGCTGCTGCGGCGACGTCCAAACCGTGCACCACCAGCTCGAAGGTCCGGGTCGGCAGCCAGGCGTCGACCCGGACACCGCCCACCCGGGTGCACCACGTCGTCGTCCGCCACCGCGGCCGCCAGCAGCTCGGCCGGCACACTACGCGGCAGCGCCCAGTAGGCCTCCGGTGAGTCGACGCCGATCGACGGCGGGACGGTAATCCATACCAGACACTGTGCCAGCAGTCCGATGCCGGAATGCGGCCGGCCCGCCACGCTGCGACATTGAAGCGTGACGGGCCGTCCACGTACGGGAAGTGGTCAGTTGCCCCACTCGAAGTTCGGCTCGGCGGCCTCGGCGATCTTGAACCGGCCGCCCGGCGCCACGGCCGCCGCGCCCCGGTCGGTGACGACGTTCTTGCCGAAGCCGTCCACCAGCGGACGGCCGACGTCGCGCTTGAGCCACAGCCGCAGCAGGTGGCGGCGCCGCTCCGGCTCCGGGAAGTCGACATAGCCGGTCCGCGAGTGCAGGGCGGCGTAGTTCAGCAGCCACTGCACGTCGCCGGGCTGGAAGTCCATGTCCAGCGCCAGGCCCGGCTCCTGGGCGATCTCGTCGTAGAGGTGCAGCAACTCGATCTGCGCCTCGGTGAGCCGGGGCACCTCCGGGTAGTCCTGCGCCGAAAAGATCATCGAGCTGCCGGCGTACGTGCTGAAGACACCGTCGACGTAGCTGCAGATCGGCGACAGGTAGGTCTTCGCCGGGGCGTCGTGGTCCTGCTTGTACCAGTCCCAGTGCCACGGCTCGAACAGCAGCGGGGCCAGGTCGGGCCGGCGGCGCAGGATCTCGTTGTAGATGGTGGTGCCGCTGACCAGGCTGCTCGACCCGCCGTCCTTGGCGGCGCGCAGGCACATCAGCGCGACGACGTCGGAGCTGTCGGAGTGAAACGGCAGCCGGTCACGCACCCGCGACGGCAGCGCCGACGGGTCGTCGAGGGTCTTGTTCGAGGTGGCGATGACGTGGTCGAGCACGTCGCCCATCTGGTTCTGCCCCATCGGTACGCCGAGGTGCAGCCCCATCAGGTAGAAGATCGCGCCGGCGAGGGCGTCGCCGTACTCCTCGGTGCGCAGTCCGCGCACCAGGATGAAGCCGCGGCCGGCGTCCATCTGCTGCGCGCACTCGGCGTTGAGGGCGGCGCAGGCGGGCAGCGGGTAGTCGGCTGCGGTCACCGTACGCAGGTCGGGGTCGTCCGCGACGAACGTGCGGCCGACGGTCTCCAGCTCGGTCCGCTCGGCGTCGCTGAGCTGGTAGATCCATTCGGTGGAGGTGACCAGCTCGTCGCCGCGCCAGGCGGACGGGCCGGAGATCGGGGCCAGGTCGATTGCGGTCGTCATGATGATGCGCTCCGAGGTCGATTCTGATGGGAGAGTTGCCAGGTGTCCCGGTGCGGCGCTCGGGTGGCGCCGGCCTACCGGTTGGTCAGGACAGGGTTGGCTTCCCGCCGTGCCCGCTCCGCATGCCTACTGGCGGGGTCGGGTCGGCGGACTCGAAAGTCAGAACGGGGTCTGCGGGTCCCCGGCGGCGGTCCCGGGGCGCATGCCCTCGCGCGGCGGGTGAACCCGCAGCGGCTCCTCGTACCCGCGCACCAGCAATCCAGAGCCTTGCGGAACTCGGATCATGGCGTTCTCCTGCGGCTATACGGTCGTGGAACCAGCCTAAGCCAGCGCCCGCCGACCGTCAACAGAGACGCCATCTCGCAATATGATCGATCTCACTGACCCGTCCCTGCGGGCGGGACCATCATCGCAGTGCCCGATCGACTCGGCGGGTCGACCATTTCGAGGTGGCCGGCTGCGGGTTGACGGCCGGCGCACTTTCCGCCGGAAACCGCCCGTAAGGCGGCATTAGCACCTTAAACTTAGCTATGACCAGCACGCGGGCGAAGATCCGACACGCGATCGGCGACCAACGGATCATCCGAGTCCAACGACTCGTAGCACCCACCGTACGCCGCAATCTGACCATGCTGGCCAGGGTCTACGACACCGACAAGGCCCGCGGCCATGGTTACGCCACACTGTACGAACGGCACCTGGGTCCGCTGCGAAACCGTCCGATCAACCTGTTGGAAATTGGCATCGGCGGCTACGACTCCACCACCTGGGGAGGCGCGTCGCTACGTACCTGGCGTGACTACTTCCAGCGCGGCCAAATTCACGGCCTCGACATCGCCGAGAAACGTATCGACGAGCCGCGCATCCATGTACACCGAGGCGACCAGTCGGACCAGGCGTACCTGCGCGACCTCGGCCGCCGGCACGGACCGTTCGACATCGTGATCGACGATGGCAGTCACGTCAACGCACACATCCAGGCGTCGTTCGAGGCACTCTTCATCGACTATGTACGGCCATCGGGCTTCTACATCATCGAGGACATGTCGACCGCCTACCTCGACGAGTATGGCGGCGGCCCGCCTGGGCACCGCAGTACGTCGGTCGGTCTCGTCCAAGACCTGTGCGACGACGTGAACCGACGGCACTGGGCCGGATGGCATGGTAGATCCGCCCGTCCGGTCCACGCGTTGCACATCTACGAGAAGATTGCCTTTGTGCAGCGAAGTTGACCAGTTCGTCCAGTTTGGGGGCAGCCCGGTCGCGCCGATCACGGCCTACGGGCGTGAAACCTCCGCCGCCCGCATCGATCAATCAGCGGAGTACCGAACCTCGCCAGCCACGACGGTGGCCGCGACGGTGCCGGCGAGCAACGCGTCGGGGTCCGGGGTGAGTGGATCGACGTCGAGCACGGTCAGGTCCGCCGGGTCGCCGACCCGCAGCATCCCGCCGCCCCAGCCGGCCCGCCGATTTCCGGCCACCTCGGCGGCCCCGGTGGTGAACAGCGCCAGCGCTTCAGCCGCGGTGACCGCCTGGTCCGACCCGAGCGGCTCGTCGCGGCCGCGGACCCGGCGGGTCCGGGCCTGCCAGATGCCGTGCAGCACCGACATCGGCGGCCCCGGCCCGTCGGAGCCGCCGCCGATGGTCACCCCGGCGTCCAACCAGGACCGCAGCGGGTTCGCGGCAGCGGCGGCCGGCTCGCCGAGCCGTTCGATCAGGTTGAGCCCGAACGCCCACTGCAGCGCCGGATGGGCCGACACCGGCACGCCGAGCCGCCGCGCGGTGGCCATCGCCGCCGGACCCGGCCCGAGGTAGGCGTGGATCAGGTGGAAACCCAGTCCGGCGATCGGGGTGTGCGCCGCGACCTCGGCGAAGACCGACAGGGTGAGGTCGATCGCGGCGTCGCCGACCGCGTGCACGCCGACGCCGTGCCCGTGCGCGGCCGCCGCCACGCAGTGCGCGCGCACCGTCTCGGTGCGCAGGCTCTGATTGCCGTGGTAGTCGTCGGTGCCCGGCCAGGGTGTCGAACGCAGCGCGGTGCCGAGTGAGCCGCCGCCGTCGAGGAACAGCTTTGTCGGCCCGGCGCGCAGCAGCCCGGGTGCGGCCCGATCAAAATCAAGTTCATCGAGGGTACGCCGCAACTCCGCGTCGTCGACGTCGTCGCCGCCCAACGGCATCGCGACGGTACGCAGCCGCAGCGCGCCGGAGCGCCCGGCGGCCGCGTACGCGGCCAGTTCGGCGGCGGGCACCGCCGGGTCGACCGCGGTGGTGATGCCGTGCGCGAGCAGCTCCGCCTGCCCGGCGGTGATCCAGCCGATCCTCATCGCCTGGTCGGGTTCCGGGATGACCGCACGGACCAGGGCGACCGCCGGATGTTCGACGAGCAGGCCGGTCGGGGTGCCGTCCGGGTGGCGGTCGATCCGCCCACCCGGCGGATCCGGGGTGGCGGCGGTGATCCCGGCCAGCCGCAGCGCGGTCACGTTGGCGATCCCGTCGTGGCCCTTGCGGTCGAGCAGCACCGGCCGACCCGGCGCGGCGGCCTCCAACTCGACCGCCGTCGGCAGGCGGCGTTCGGCCAGGTCACCGGGGTCGAAGCCGGCGTCGGCCTCGATCCAGCGGCGGGTCGGGTGGCGACGGGCGTACCCGGTGATCCGGTCGGCGACGTCGCGGACGCTGACCGCGTCGTCCAGCCCGACCCGGGCAGCGGCCCGACCGGCCCAGATCAGGTGCACGTGGCTGTCGACGAACCCGGGCAGCACGATCCCGTCGGGCGGGGCGAGCTGCGGCGTACCGGCGGGGAGGGCGTCGCGGGCGGCGCGCAGGTCGCCGACGGCGACGATCCGCCCGGCGCGGACCGCGACGGCCTCGGCGCGCGGACCGGCCGGATTCAGGGTATGCACGTCGCCGACGACGAGCAGGTCACCGCCGGTCACGGCCGCACCTGCTGGAAGGCGAGCGCAGCGGTGATCGTGCGGGCTGCGCGGGCTCCGGCGTGGACGGCGTCGTGCAGCCGCCCCGGATTGAGTGCATCGCCGCAGCGCAACACCGGGCGGCCGGCGGCCACCGCCGTGGCATCCTCGTACAGGTCGTGGCGGGGCTCGCGGCCGACCGCCGCGACGATCAGCCCGGCCTGGAGAATCTCGCCGTTCACCTGCACCTGCCGTTCCTGCGTGATCCTGGCCCGGCCGCCGAGAACGGTCCGCACCCCGAGCGAGGCGAGCAGATCGGTCCAGGTCGGCGGGTCGTCGGGGGGTTCGGTGTCGAGCACCCGGTCGGTGTCGCCGATCAGCGTGACGTGGGCACCCCGGCGGGCCAGCGCGGCGGCGGTGCTGGTGCCGGTCCGACCGGCGCCGATCACCACCACCGGGCCGTCGGTGGGCAGCGGTACCGTGCCGCGCAGCACGTCGAGCGCGGGCACCGCACCGGACATCGCCCGCGCGACGCCGCC
Organism: Micromonospora sp. LOL_023; assembly: GCF_048060115.1. Taxonomy (NCBI): domain Bacteria; kingdom Bacillati; phylum Actinomycetota; class Actinomycetes; order Micromonosporales; family Micromonosporaceae; genus Micromonospora; species Micromonospora sp. LOL_023. Next base: position 75,977 of record NZ_JBHMIM010000014.1, on the reverse strand, counting down.
GGTGGCGACGACCAGTCCGGCCCACTCACCGGTCAGGTCGGCGGCGTGCAGCGGCTCGTCGACGACCTCGACGTCGCTGGCCGCGAGCCGGGCCGCCAACCAGCGCAGGTACGGGACGAAGCTGTCGTGCACTCCGCTGTCCACCGCGTCGCGCAGCGCACCGCCGAGCTGGCCGCCGGTGTAGAGCCGGACCGGGTAGCCACGGCCGGCGAGTTCGTGGGCCGCCTCCAGACCGGCCGGGCCGGCCCCGGCCACGACGACCGACGCCCCGGGTCCCGCCCCGACCGACGGTGCGGCGGGCGGCAGCTGCAGCGACGGATTGACAGTGCAGGCCACCGGCCGGTTGACCAGCGCGGCACGGGCGTGGCAGCCGTCGTTGCCGCGTACGCACGGGCGGATCTGACCGGCGGTGCCGGCGAGGGCTTTCGTGGCCCAGTCGGGATCGGCGAGGAAGGCCCGGCCGAGCGCTACCAGGTCGGCGGTGCCGTCGCGGATCAACGTAGCGGCCTGCACCGGGTCGGTGATGCCACCACAGGCGATCACGGGCAGGCCGATCTCGCGCAGTTCGCCGGCCGAGCGCCAGGCGGCACCGGGTGCCACGGCGGCCGGCGGCACCTGCCGTACCCGCGTCTCGTGGTTGCCGGACGAGACATGGACCGCGTCGACCTGGCCGCTGTCGGCCAGGGCCCGCACCAGGGCGGCGGTCTCGGCCAGGTCCTGGCCGCCGGGTTCGTGATCGCGGTCGGACAGCCGTACGGTGAGCGCCACCTCGGCGGGCAGCGCGGCCCGGCAGCCGGCGACGACCTCCAGCAGGATCCGCTGTCGCCGGACCGGGTCGCCGCCGTAGTCGTCGGTGCGCCGGTTGGTGTGCGGGGAGAGGAACCCGGCGAGCAGGTAACCGTTGGCGGCCTGGATCTCCACGATGCGGAAACCGGCCTGTGCGGCGCGACCGGCGGCCCGGCCGAAGTTGTCGACGACCTCGGCGATCTCGTCGACGGTGATCTGTCGGGGCCGCAGCCCGAGCCGGCGTTCGATGGTCGGCCAGGGCACCGCCGACGCGGCCAGCGACTCCCCCGGCAGGGTCCGCTGCCGGCCGGCGTGCGCCAGCTGCAGTCCCGGCACCCCGCCACCGGCGGCGATCCGGGCGGCGACGTCCGTCAGCGCGGCGGCGTGGTCGTCGCTGGCGATGCTGAGGTGCCCGGGGAAGCCCCGGGCGGCGGCGTCGTCGATCGCGGTGAACTCCACGATCGTCGACGCGCTCCCCCGCCCGACCCGCGCGTAGTGCTCCAGGTGCCACGGCTGGGCGAACCCGGCCGCGTCGGCGGCACCGGTCGAGGTGGGGGCCTTGACGATCCGGGACCGCAACTCGACCGGCCCGAGCCGGTACGGACCGGCCAGCAGCTCGGCGGCTCGTGCCGCGTCCATCAGCTGCCACGCAGGATGGTCGAGGCACCGTCGGCGCGGGGGTCGCTGGCCGCGTCGAGCCCGGCCGGGGTGAGCCGGGCCAGCTGCACGTGCCCGGCGTCGTCGTGCCGGTGCGGCAACTGCACCACCCGCAGGTCGAGGTCGGCGGCGGTCGCCCGCAGCGCGTCGGCGCCGGGGGTGTCGGGTTCGAGGAGCAGGCTGGGCTGGTCCTGGCCGACGTCGCGGGAGCCGATCACCCAGCGGGACCGGGCCAGCAGCCCGGCCGGGTCGCCGGTGGTGAGCGCGTCGGCGGCGACCTGGGCGAGGATCCACGGCTGGGCCCGGCCGCCCTGGCAACCGAGAGCCAGCACCCGGTCGGCGGTGGTGGCGATCACCGGGCAGAGCGTGTGCGGCGGGCGGGCCCCGGAGCGCAGTCGGCCGGGGTGAGCCGGGTCGAGACTGAACACCGATCCCCGGTTGTGCAGCACCAGCCCGGTGCCGGGTTCGCAGATGCCGGCACCGAAGGTCTGGAACACGCTCTGGATGAGAGTGACGGCGGTGCCGTCACTGCCGACCGCCGCGACGGCGACAGTGTCCCCGGCTGGTTTCGGCAACGCCGGCGGGGTCGGCCCGGCCGGGCGGTCGGCCCGCAGCAGCAGCCCGTCGAGGTCGATCGGGCCCATCCGGGGGTCGCCGAGCAGGGTGTCCCGCCGCTGCTCGGCCCGCCGCGCGGTGACCAGCGCCGCGGCCGGGTCGGCGGGCCGCCCGCTCCCGAGGTCACCGGCTGTCGTCGCGCCGAGCATGGCCAGCAGGGTCGCCCCTTGGCTGGGTGGCGGGGCGACCGACCAGGTAATCGTGTCACCTGCCTGGTCGGCGCGGCCGGACGGATCCGCAGCGCGCAGCGGTCCGGTGTGGCGCAGCGGGTCGGCCAGCTCGGCGGTGTGTGCGGCGAGGTCGGCGGCGGTCAGCGGACTGCCGAGGGCGGCCAGCCCGGCGGCGAACTGCTCGGCGAGCTCCCCCTGGTAGTAGTCGCGCCAATCGGCGCCGATCGTGCCGAGGGTGCGGGCCAGCGCCGGTTGGCGCAGCACCGCGCCGGCCGGCAGCGGCGTACCGCCGCCGTCGAGCAGCAGGGCGGCGAGGCCGGGGTCGACGCGGACCACGTCGATCCGACGCAGGATCGCGGCGGCCAGGCCGGGACTGACCGCGACGCCGTCGGCCGCCAACTCGACCGCCGGTGCCAGCACCCGGGCCAGCGGCAGCTGGCCGCCGAGGTCGGCGAGCGCCGCCCAGCCGGCGACGACCCCGGGCACGGTGACGGTGAGCGGCCCGCCGGGCGGCATCCGGTCCCCGGCGGCCCGCAGTGCGTCGACGTCGACGCCGGCTGCTGCCGCGCCGATCGACAGCACCGCCCGTACCTGCCCGTCGGGGGTGCGGATCAGGGCGATCAGATCCCCACCGGCGGAGCACTGGTGCGGGTAGGCGACGGTGAGGGCGGCCGCGGCGGCGAGGGCGGCGTCGACCACGCCGCCGCCGGCCGCGACGGCGTCGGCGGCGGCGGCCAGGGCGGACGGATGCGGTGCGGCGAGCGCGATGTCGATCGGCATGTGGGTCAGTCTCGCTGGCTTCAGTGCCGGGCGATCAGGATCGTCCGGGCGAACGCCCCGTCGGCACCGACCAGCTTGGTCGGCAGGCAGACCAGTTCGTACTCCCCCGGTGGTACGGCGTCCAGGTCGGCGTTCTCCAGGATGATCACGCCGGAGCCGAGTAGCGCGTGGTGGGCGTCCCAGGTGTCGGTGCGCCGGTGGCTCTCGATGGTCAGGTAGTCGATGCCGATCAGGGCGACCTGCTGCTCGACCAGCCACCCGGCGGCCTGCGGGGAGAGCCCGACCCAGGATTCGGCGCGTTCGGTCTCGCGTAGCGGCCCGGCGGAGTTGGCCGTCTTGAGCAGTACCCGTTTCGCGCCGGCCACTCCGGCGGCGACCAGGTGCTCGACGGTGACGTCGCCGTCGACGCCGGTCAGGTCGACGACGATCGCCGGGCCGACCAGGGTCTCCAGGGCGACCTCGTCGATCGGGGTGGCGCCGTCGACGAAGTGTGCGGGGGCGTCGACGTGGGTTCCGGTGTGCGCGCCGAGCCGCCAACGGGTGACGTTGGAGGCGTCGCCGTTGGCCAGCGACTCGACGATCTCCACTTCGGGTTTACGACCCCAGTGCAGCATCTTCGGGTGGATCGGCAGGGTGATGTCGTAGATCTTCACTGGGAGTCTCCCTTGCGGACGCGGGTCAGGGCCGGTGGGTCGGATCGGGCCAGGGTTCGCGCACGGCGGTGGAGACCGCTCTGGCGGTGGTGGCCACGCAGCGGTCGAACTCGGCGCGGCCGTGCTCCGCGGTGGCGTCGGTGACGTCGCGGCCCCACACCCCGGTGTCGCTGACCTGGTCCATCCGGTAGTCCCAGAACGAGTCGACGTCGCGGTGCGAGGTGGCCTTCGCCATCCGGACCAGGTCTGGGTACAGGTGCAGCATCACCGAGGTCTCGAAGTAGTTGGCGTGCATCAGCCCACGCCCGTAGTAGACGTGCCCGTCGACCTCCGGCCCCGGGTACATGGTCACGTAGGCGAGGGCGCGCACCCGCGAGTCGCGGTGGCGTACCCGCAGCTTCTCGGCGGAGACGTCGAGCGACCCGGAGTTCCAGATGTGGCCGTTGAGCAGGATGAACTGCCGGACGCCGCTGGCGTGCAGCGAGTCGATGACGTCCTCGACGACGGCGATCAGGGTTTCCGGGCGCAGCGCGATGGTGCCGGCGAAGTCTCCGTGTGAGGCGGAGACACCGAAGCCGATCGGCGGCACCACCGGCACGCCGGTCAGCGCGGAGACGTCGCGGGCGACGGCGTCGCAGATCAGCGTGTCGACGGCGAGCGGCAGGTGCGGCCCGTGCTGTTCGGTGGCGCCGACCGGAATGATCACCGAGTCGACGGCGGTGGCGGTCTGCCCGGCCTCCGGCCAGGTGAGGTCGGCCCAGGCGACCGGGGTGCCGGGGCCGCCGAGTTCGGCGGCGAGCGCCGATCGGTCAAGGTCAGAATCGGACGGTACGGACACGGTGTTCCTCTCGGTGTGCGGACGGGTCTGGTCACCAGGCGCGGCGGGTCTTCTCCGGCAGCAGGTCGAGGGCGCCGATCGCGGTGACGTCACCGTCGACGGTGGTGATCCAGACCCGGGTCTGCGGGCTGTAGTCGCTGATCAGCTCCCGGCACACCCCGCAGGGGGCGATGATCCGGAACCGGCCGGCGGGTTTGATCTGGACCGAGACGACACTGTCGACGGTCAACGGCGCGTCGGGGGCCAGCGCGGCACGGGCGGCGCCGAGCGCGACCCCTTCGGCGCAGATGGAGCTGCGCCGACAGGACCCTTCCAGGTGTACACCGGTGTGGATGGCGCCGTCCGGCGTCCGCAGGGCGGTGGCGACCTCGTGCCGGCCGGCGACCCAGACCCGCAGCAGCAGCCGCTGGGCGACGTCGAGCAGTTCGACCTCGCCGGGTGTCATCGCGGGCGGCGCCGGCACCGGGGCGATCTTGTCGGTGATCACGGGGTGAGCCCGAGGAGCTTGGCCATGTTGCCGCCCTCGACCAGCGCCCGGTCGGCGGCGTCCGGCACCGCCTTGGCGATCTTCATCCGTTCCAGGTCGAAGTCGGATCCGGGCCACTCGCTGCCGAGCAGGATCTTGTCGGGGCCGAGTCGGGCGTACGCCCGCTTGACGTCGCTGATCAGCGTCGCGGACGTCTCCAGGTAGATGTGCGGGTTCCGTTCGGCGACGATGATCGCCTCGGGGACGTTCCAGACGGCGCCCATGTGCGCGATGATCGTCGGCACCTGCGGGTGGCCCTTGGCGATCTCCTCGATGGCCAGCGGCGCGCAGAACGCGTCGTCGAGGGCGTTGATCAGCACCATCAGCCCGTGTTCGGCGCAGGCCTCGAAGACCGGGTCGAGCAGTCCGTGGTCGGCCACGTGGTAGCCGTGCAGGCTGGGATGCAGTTTGAGCCCTTTGAGGCCGGCGTCGGCCATCCGGGCGATCTCGTCGAGCGCGTCGTCGTCGGCCGGGCGGACCTGCCCGAAGCCGAACAGCCGGTCCGGGTGGGCCTTGGTCAGGCCGATGATGAAGTCGTTCTCGATCCGCTGGGCCAGCGAGCAGACCATCGCCATGTCGACCCCGGCGGCGTCCATCCGGTCCAGGATGCGGCGCGGGTCGAACGGGGTGTGTGGCGGCGGTGCCTGGCCGGGCCGGACACCGGTGAGGTAGTCGGATCGGCCCCGGACGTCCTGGGTGGTGTTGTAAGCGTCGATGATCATCGTGGTGCGCCTCCGGTGGTGACGGTCGATGGCGCCGGAACATCCTCCGGCACCAGTGGCAGGTGGCAGCGGACGGTGCGGTCCGCGGCGAGGTGCCGCAGCGCCGGGGGTTCGTTGCGGCAGCGGTCGACGGCGTACCGGCAGCGGGTGTGGAACAGGCAGCCGGTCGGCGGGTGGGCGGGGTCGGGCAGTTCGCCGGCGAGCACGATGCGCTCCCGGCCGGGGGTCCGCTCCAGGGTGGGCACGGCGGAGAGCAGCGCCTCGCTGTACGGGTGGGCCGGCCCGGCGAAGAAGGTGTCCCGGTCGGCGATCTCGATGATCTCGCCGAGGTACATGACGGCGATCCGGTCGGCGACATGCCGTACGACTCCGAGGTCGTGCGAGATGAACAGCATGGTCAGGCCGCGTTCGCTGGTGAGGTCGGCGAGCAGGTTGACCACCTGGGCCTGGATGGAGACGTCGAGGGCGGAGACGGGTTCGTCGGCGACGATGAACCGGGGCGACGGGGCGAGCGCGCGGGCGATGCCGATGCGCTGCCGCTGCCCGCCGGAGAATTCGTGCGGGTGGCGGCGGCCGGCGTCGCGGCCGAGTCCGACGAGGTCGAGCAGGTCGTCCACGACGCGGGTGGCCTCGGCCCGGCTGACGCCCCGACCGCGCAGCAGCGGCTCGGCGATGCTGTCGGCGATCCGCCGCCTCGGATTGAGCGAGCTGAACGGATCCTGGAAGACCATCTGCAGGTCGGCGCGGGCCTGCCGGAACACGGTGCCGCGCAGGCCGGTCAACTCCTTGCCGACCAGCCGGACGCTGCCGGCGGTGGGTTCGGTGATCCGCAGGATCGCCCGGCCGAGGGTGGATTTGCCGCAGCCGGATTCGCCGACCAGACCGAGGGTTTCGCCTTCGCGGATCTCCAGGTCGACGTCGCGTACGGCACGCACCGGGTCGCCGCCACGGCCGGGGTACTCGACCCGCAGGCCGGTCAGCTGGATCAGCGGCACGCCGGTCACGGTCGACCTCCGGTTTGCGCGGGAGCACGGCCGGCGTCGGCGGGAGCGCGGCCGGCCGCAGTCCGGGCGCGACCGGCGGCGCCGGCCGGCTCGTCGAGCAGGCAGGCGTCGAGGTGACCGGGGTCGCCGTACCGGCGGGTCAGCTCGGGTGGGGCGGTGCGGCAGGCGTCGTGGGCGAAGGCGCAGCGCGGGGTGAAGCCGCAGCCGGACGGGCGGGTGACGCCGGTGAGCGGGCTGCCGGGGATGGCCGGCAGCCGGTCGGCGACCGGACCGTCCACCCGGGGCACCGAGTCGAGCAGCCCCATGGTGTACGGGTGTTGCGGGTTGTACAGCACCTGGTCGCGGGTGCCCTGCTCGACGATGCGTCCGCCGTACATGACGGCGACCCGGTCGGCGACCTCGGCGACCACCCCGAGGTCGTGGGTGATCAGCACGATGGAGGTGCCGTGTTCGCCCTGCAGCCGATTGAGGGTGGCCAGCACCTGTGCCTGGATGGTGACGTCGAGGGCGGTGGTGGGCTCGTCGGCGATCAGCACGGTCGGATCGTTGGCCAGCCCGACGGCGATCATGACGCGTTGCCGCATGCCGCCGGAGAGCTGGTGCGGGTAGGCGCGGGCGTTGCGGGCCGGGTTGGCGATCCCGACGTCGGCGAGGAGTTCCTCGGCCCGCTGCCAGGCCCGCGCCCGGCTGACCCGCTGATGGGTGCGGATCATCTCGGCGACCTGCGCGCCGGCCCGCTGCAGCGGGTTGAGCGCGGCGAGGGCGTCCTGGAAGACGACGGAGATGTCCCGGCCCCGGACCCGGCGCAGGGTGCGCTCGCTGGCGGCGACCAGGTTCTGCCCGCCGAAGCGCACCTCGCCGGTGATGTGGGTGCCGGCTGCCCGGTTCAGCCCGACCAGGCTCATCGCCAGGGCGGACTTGCCGGAGCCGGATTCGCCGACCAGGGCGAGGATCTCGCCGGCGTACAGGTCGAGGTCGACGCCGGCGACTGCGGGCAACCGCCCGGCCGGCACGTCGAACTCGACCCGCAGCCCCCGGACGGTGAGCACGGGCTGGTGGTCGGTCGCCGGGGCGGAGGTCACCGGGGCGCTCCGGTGATGTTGGCGGCGGCCCGCTCGACCAGGTCGGCGACCTCACGGGGCCAGACCCGGGGGGTGAAGTGGCTGCCGGTGATTTCGGAGATGGTGGCGCCGGATCGGGTGGCCATGTCCCGTTGGATGTCCGGGCGTAGCGTCTTGTCCTGCGCGGCGACCAGGTACCAGGCGGGCCTGGCCCGCCAGGCCGGTACGCCGGTCGCCTCGGCGAAGATGGCGTCGGCGCTGGGCCGGGAGTCGGCGTCGAAGCTGGCCCGTTCGGCCTCGGGCACGTCCCAGCCGATCTCCGCCCAGTACTCGGGGCTGTGTTCGGAGGCCCATTCGCCGTCCGGTCCGCGTCGCATGTGCTTGCTGACCTCGGCCGGCGGGTAGCGCCCGATGATGTCCTGCACCGACTCGCCTTCGTCGGGGGCGAACGCGCAGATGTAGACGAGGCCGGCGACGCGCTCGTCGCGGCCGACGTTCGTGATCACCACGCCGCCGTAGGAGTGGCCGACCAGCAGCACCGGGCCGGCGCAGTCGTCGAGGACGCCGGTGGTGTTGGCGACGTCCTCGCGCAGGGAGTTCATCGGGTTGGTGACCAGGTGCACCTGGTGTCCGGCGGCCCGCAGCAGCGGCGCGACGCGTGACCAGGTGCTCGGGGTGCCGCCGGCTCCATGCACCAGCACGATATCCATGATGGACTCATCCCTTCCGCAGGCGTGGATCGAGGACCAGGTAGAACAGGTCGACAGCGGCGTTGACCAGTACGAACAGCAGCGCGATGGCCAGCGCGGCGCCCTGCACCACCGGGTAGTCGCGTTGCAGTACCGAACTGACCAGCAGGTTGCCGACCCCGGGGTAGGAAAAGACGGTCTCAGTGATCACCGAACCGCCGAGCAGCGAGCCGAACTGCAGTCCGAGCACGGTGACGATGGGCAGGCCGGCGTTGCGCAGCACGTGCCGGCGCAGGATGGTCCGCTCCCGCAGCCCTTTCATCCGGGCGGTCCGCACGAAGTCGTCGCTGAGCACCTCCAGCACCGAGGCGCGCACGATCCGGGTGATGAACCCGGCCATCGCCAGGGCCAGGGTGGTGGCGGGCAGGATCAGGTAGTGCAGCCATGGCCAGACCAGCTCGGGGCGGTCCTGCAGGATCGCGTCGAGCAGCACGAAGTTGGTGGTGGGTCGGTAGTCGAGCTGGCTGGGCAGCCGGCCGAGCACCGGCATCCAACGCAGCCAGACTCCGAAGATCACGATGCTGAGCACACCGAGGGCGAACCAGGGCAGCGAGAAGCTGACCGTGGCGATGGACCGGGTGGCGGTGTCCACCCAGGTGTCCTTGCGCAACGCGGCGATCACTCCGGTGACCACCCCGATCGCGACCGCGATCAGCATCGCCGCCACGGTCAGCTCGATGGTGGCCGGCAGCGCCCCGCCGAGCAGGATCAGCACGTTGTTGCCGCCGTAGAACGACCGGCCGAGGTCGAGCTGAGCCAGGTCGCCGAGGTAGATGAGGTACTGCTCCCAGATCGGCCGGTCCAGGCCGAGCGCTTCGTTGATCCGGGCTTCGCTGGCGGAGATCTGCTCGGCGGTGAGGCCCTGGGTGCCGGTGACCGCGAGGGTCGACGACGGCGAACCGGGCAGTCGACGGATGGCCAGGAACACCAGCGACGCCAGAACGAACAGCACCAGCGGCACGCTGGCCAGCCGACGCAGCGTCAGCATCGGCAGCGACCGGCCGCGCAGCAGGCGGATCATCGGCGGCTCCTCGGGTCCAGCGCGTCGCGCAAGTCGTCGCCGACGAAGTTGCAGGCGACCACGAAGACCAGGGTCAACGCGGCGGGAAGCACCACCAGGCGGGGCGCGGAGTAGATGAACTCCTGGCCGGCCTGCACCATGTAGCCCCAGTCCGGGGTGGGCGGCTGGATGCCGAGGCCGAGGTAGGACAGGCCGGCGGCGAACCCGGCGGCGACCGACAGGGTCATCACCACCTGGGCGAGCATCGGGCCGGTGATGTTGGGCAGGATCTCCTGGACGATGACGCGGGGTGACCGGGTGCCACCGAGACGGGCGGCGAGCACGTAGTCACGGGCGGCCTCACGGGCGGTCAACGCCCGGGCCAGCCGGGCCAGGCCGGGCGAGAGCGCGAGGCCGACCCCGATGACCAGGCTGCGTACGCCGGGTCCGCTGGCGGCGACCACCAGAATGATCAGCAGCATCGACGGGAAGGCCAGCCCGATGTCGGTGACCCGCATCAGGATCTGCTCCCCCCAGCCGCCGAGGTAGCCGGCGAGCATGCCGACGGTGGTGCCGATCGCCGCGGCGAGGACGGTGGCGAGGAAGGCGACCAGCAGCAGCGGCTGGGCCCCGTACACCAGTCTGGCCAGAAGGTCGCGGCCCAGGTCGTCGGTGCCGAGCGGGTGCCCGGGTGCACCGAGCCCGGCGAGGGTGACGTTGGTCTGCCGCTCCGGGTCGGCGCCGACCAGCAGCGGTCCGACGGTGGCCATCAGCACGAAGCCGATGACCACCAGCCAGGAGATGGCGGCCAGCCAGGACCGGGCGATGGAGCGCCGCGCGTAGGCGGCACTCCATCGCCCTACCGGCCGCGCCTCTGCGACCGTCACTGATCCCCCGGCTGGGTCGAGGGCCGATGCTCAGACACTGGCGTTCTCCATGAAGCAGCGGTGGTTGCCGAGCGCGGTCACGTTGGCGCCCTCGACGTTGGCGCCGGTGACCACCGGGTTTGCGGAGTAGCAGAGCATCGACAGCACCATGTACTGCTCGGCGAAGCGCCGCTGGATGTCCGAGTAGGCTGCGGTGCGCTCGGCTCCGTTGGGCAGGTTCTTCGCGGCGGCCAGGTCGGTGGCGAAGACCTCGGATCCGGGCAGGGTGTTGAAGCCGGAGGTGAAGTCGCCGTACACCCCGGACGGCAGGCCCATCGCACCGATCATGTTGTCCGGGTCCGGGATGTAGGAGTTGCGTTCCCAGATCATCAGCTCGTGGAACGGGTCGTCCGGGTCGAGCAGCCGACTGAAGTAGGTGGCCGGGTCGACCGAGTCGCTGACCACGGTCAGCCCGATGTCGGTGAGGTTCTGCGCGACGATCTGCGCGGCCCGGGGGTGCCACGAGTCGCTGGCGGCCATCAGCGCCACCTGACGACCGGTCGCGCCGGCGGCTTCGATGAGCCGGCGGGCCTCGTCCGGATCGAACGGGCTCAGGTCGGCCAGGCCGGGGTCGTAGCCCTGCTGCGACGGCGGGATGGTGTAGCCGTCGGGCAGCGCGGCGACGCCGAAGAAGGCCTGGGCCATGATCGCTTCCCGGTCGATGGCCATGTTGATCGCCTGGCGGACCTCCAGCTCGGGAATCCGCCTGGCATCGATCATCATCATCGCGTCGAAGCTGTGCGGCGTCTCGTGGAAGGTGACCGCGTCGTCGGCCCGCAGCTGTTCGATAGCCGAGTACGGGGTGAACTGGGTGGCGGACAGGTCCCCGGTGAGCAGCGAGCTGACGATGGCCGACGGGTCCTGTACCTGCTGCAGCACCAGTCGGTCGACCTTGGGCCGGCCGGTGCGGTAGTCCTCGAACGCGGTCAGCACGACCTGCTGCCCGGCGGTCGCCGTGGAGAGCTGGAACGGGCCGGTGCCGACCAGGTTCTTGCCGATGTCGGCGCCGTACTCGTCGAGGGCCGCCTTGGAGATGATCCGGCCGCCGATGTCGGAGAGCCGGTTCAGCACGGTGGCGTCGGGGCTGTTGAGCACCATCACCACGGTGCCGTCATCGGGGGCGTCGAGGGAGGCGACGTTCGCGCCAAGGCTGCGCAGTGGCCGGGACGCCCCCTCGGGCAGGGTCGGATCGTCCTCGTTGAACTGCCGACCGAGGCTGGCAAGCACGTCGGCGGAGGTGAAGGTGTTGCCGTCGTGGAAGGTGACGCCCTCGCGCAGTTTGAACGTGTAGGTCAGTCCGTCGTCGGAGATCTCCCAGCTCTCGGCCAGGTCGGGCTGCGGATCGGTGGTTTCGAACGAGATGAAGGTCAGGCCGCGGCAGATGCAGTCGACGGCCATCCAGTCGCCGAGCGAGGTGTAGAAGGCCGGGTCGGCGACGGCGCTGGTGGCGTCGATGCCGAGGGTAAGGGTGCCGCCGCTGCTGGTGGCGTCGTCGCCGTCGTCGTTGCCGTCGGAGGCGACGCCACAGGCAGCGATCAGGCTGCTGGCACCGAAACCGAGACCGATCAGGCCGGCGCCCCGCAGCATCGCGCGGCGGGATATCAGGTTCTGCGGGATATTCCGGGAATTGTCCGACATCGCGCACTCCTCGACAGAGTAGGAGAGGAAGATGGATTAGTTTTCACTAGGATTGGATCCAAAATTATGGTCGTCGGTACCCAATTCGGGCCCGTATCGCGATTGTGAACGTCTGATGTCACGGGGCAGGGGGTCGGTCGGACCGGCCGGGTCAGGCGGCCGGCACCGCGTCGGTCGTAGCGGAACAGCAGGCGTCGCCGGCGCCCTGGACACCGGTCCCGCCGGCACCGGCACGGGTGCTGGCCGGATCCGGCACGTCCATCGCCGGGTTGCGGTCGAAGAAGCCGTCGGGTTCGAGAATCATGTGGATGGCATCCACCGGCATCACCGGCCACTGCTCCGGGCGCGGGAAGTGGTGGGTGCCGAGCACGGGCCACAGCACCAGCTCGGTGCCGTCGATGCTGCGGTCCTGGCGCTGCCAGACCTGCACCCCGTCGGAGCCCGGCTCAGCATGGTTCGGATACTGCCCGCCGAGGAACTGCTCCTGCGGCGTGTAGGGGGTGGCCCAGAGGTGCTGGTGGATGAAGGGTGCCCGGCGGGCCATCACCGAGTCGGGCCGGGCGAACGACCGGGTGGTGTCGGGCAGCAGCAGCCGGTAGGCCGTCGGTTCGCCGTACCGGTTGGTCTCGGTGGCGCTCTCCACCCGCCACCGGCGGGCGGACGCCGGGTCGGTGCGGCGGGCGGCCTGCGACTCGCGCGTCAACGGGGTACGCACGTTGCGCACCGCGTTGCCGTACGGATCCAGCGCCGGGTCGGTCTCGCCCTCGGCGTGCTCCTCGACCAGCCGGTTGAGCGGCCCGTCCACCGCCATGTCCAGGCGCAGCCCGAAGTAGTGCTGGTGGGTGGGGGTCTGCACGTTGGGCGCGACGATCCGACCGTACCGGACCTCGTCGCCGTCGGCGATCCCGGAGGCCGACAGCATGCCGGTGAGCTTGACCTCCAGCTCGATGCGGCCGTCCTGGTAGAGCGACCAGTAGAAGCCGTAGTCGTAGTTGGCCACGGTCTGGAAGTTGGAGATCACCAACCGGCGCGAACGGCGGACCTGACTGACGCCGCGCCGCAGGTCGTTGTGCTTCCAGAGGACGCTGTGGTCCTCCTCGTGCATGCAGATCGCGTTCGGGATCGTCACCGGGTCGCCGTCGCCGCCGAGGTACGCCGCGTCGAAGTAGTGGATGACGCCGAGGCAGTCACAGCCGAGGGCGAGCGAGTTGGTCAACGGGCCGGCACCGTACTCGCCCCAGTCGAAGAAGTTCTTGCGGTACTGGGTGGAGTTCGGATCCAGGTACGGCACGTACATCTCGTTGCAGGCGGCCCGCTTGACCACCGGCCGGCCCTGGAACTCCAGGTCGTGCAGGACCAGGCCCTCCCGGTGGGTGAAGCCGACCCGCAGCCGCCAGCCCTGCCAGGAGACCTGCCAGCCGTCGACATCGAAGCTGGGACCGTCGGGCTGCACCACCTCGAGCGGCTTGAGGCCGGGGCGGGTCGGCCAGGCGGCGGACTCCAACGGGCCTGCCTCGTCGGAGATCGGCACCACCCCGTGGTCCTCGACGTCGAGGATCTCCATGGTTGTCATGTCGATGATCGGCACGACGCCCTGGACCGGCCGGACGTATCCGTTGTCACCCTCGTCGACCCGGTGCCACACGGTGCCCCAGGTGAGCCGCCGATCGGCGTAGCGCTCCGGCTCGAAGCCGCCCATCGACTCGGCGTCGATCATCACCAGGGAGACGTCGTCGATGCCGCGCTTGGCGAGCACCTCACGAAACAGTGGGTTCTGCCGGCAGGCCGCCGCGGCGGCGCGGGCCTCCTCGGAGGTGATGCCCGGCCGGCGCGGGTCGAGCGGACGCCAGTCCAGGCACCGGTCGGCGGTTGCCGTCTCGGCCTGCGTGGCGTCCCCGTCGCTCCGGCTGTCGTCGCCGGTCAGCGCGACGTCGATCTCCCAGGCGGTGCCGGCGGCATGGTCCATGGCGACCAACCCGATCCGGACCTCGCCGGCCGGGGCGGTGCCGGCCGCGACGGCACGGGCGTGCGCCTCGTCCAGGGTGGCCCCCCAGAAGCGGGTCCGCTGCCCGAGTCGCCCGTCGGCACGGGCGGCGGCCACGGCCCGGGCGATCTCCGCCGGGCTGGGCGGGTCGAGCGGGTGGCTGCGGTGGGTCCGCGGCTGCTGGGTGGGGTGGCAGGCACTCACGGTTGCTCCTGTCGCCGTCGCGGGAGTCGTTCCGGTGCGGTCCGGCTCGCCTGGGGTCGCTCTGCGTCGCGTCGGTGCGGCCGTGGCGGGCCGGTGCTTTCGGAGAACTCCCTGGCCAAGGTAGTCTCGGATACTACCGCAGGATCTTTGGATCCAAAACCTGGATCCAAAGCCAAAGGTGCGGGACCCGCAGCCTTCCGGGCGGGGTTGCTATCGTGACAGCCACATCGCACCACTGTGGAGGCGATGGCAGCCCGGCCGCCGCCCGGCCGGCTGCGCCGCACATCGATCAGACAGGGGCACCGGGCATGCCGCCAGCCAGCTTGGAAACGACCAGCAGTGCCCTCGTCGACGCCACCGCGGCCGCCATCCGCGCCAAGATCATGTCCGGTGAGATCCCGATCGGCGCCCAGCTGCGCCAGGCCGAGCTGGCCAAACTTCTCGGGGTCAGCCGTACCCCGGTCCGCGAGGCGCTGCGTCAACTGCAGACCGGCGGGCTGATCGAGGTGGTACCGCACCGGGGCGCCGTGGTCCGGGTCCCCGCCCCGTGGGAGGTCCGCGAGGCCTACGAGGTCCGCGCCGAACTGGAGGCGCTGACCTGCGAACGGGCGGTCAGCCGGATCACCGACGACATCCTCGACGAACTGCGCGAGGCCAACTCGCTGCTGCGCCGCACCGAGCGGACCAGCCGGGGCGGGATCCCGCAACGGCGCGTCGAGGACGGCCCGATGCTCGCCCGGAGCCGGGTCGCCCTGGCCACCTCGACCAACGCCGCCAACGACCGGTTCCACACCCTGATCCACCAGGTCGCCGGCAACGACTGGCTGGCCCGGGTGATCAAGGAGATCAACGAGGCGTTCCCGCGCAACGTCTCCGCCCTGGTGCTGCAGGACAACCCACGGCACCGCGACGACAACTTCCACGAACATGAGCGGATCATCGCCGCGTTGGTCGAGCAGGACGGCGCACTGGCGCGGCGCGAGATGCAGGCTCATGTGATCAGCGCCGGTGAGCAGTTGGCTCGCTGGTACGAGCGGCGGTCCGCGACGGTGTTCCGGGGATGATCGCCGACGGGGCGAGAAAGGCCAAATCCGGCCGGGGTACGCCGGTGGCCAGGTCGGCCAACGCCGCCCCGATCGCCGGGCCGAACTTGAACCCGTGGCCGGAGCAGGCCGCCGCGACCAGCACCTGCGGGTACGCCGGCAGCGCACCGACCGCGAACCGGTTTCCCGGCGCCATCGTGTAGCGGCAGGCCACCTCGGCGGTCACCGGACCGTCGGCGGCCGGCAGGAAACGACGGGCCACGGTCAGCAGTGCGTCCCGCTCGGCCGCGGTGACCGGGCCGGGCCGGGCGCTCAGGTCGTCGACCGGGCCGTGGTCGAAGCCGACCTTCACCGGATCCAGCCCGTAGGCCGGGATGCCGTAGAGCAGGCCGACGCCGGGGACCTCCACGGAGAACGGCCCCAGTGCGGACGGGCTCAGCAGCGCCGGCGTGGACGATTCGATGTGGATGTTGACGATTCGCACAGCGGTGAGCTGGTCGGCGAACTCCGGCACCAGGTCGGCGGTCCACGCCCCGGCGCAGATCACCAGGCGGTCGGCGAGCAGATCACCGGCGTCGGTGTGCACCCGTACCCCGGTGCCCTCCAATGTCCAGCCGGTGACCGCGCGACCGTCGTGCCGCTGCACGCCAGCGGCCGCGCCGAGCTCGGCGAGCGCGGCCATCGCGGCGGCGGCGTCGATGATGCCGGCCGCCGGGTCGTGCACCGCGACCATGTCGTCGCCGAGCACCAGACCCGGCAGGATCCCGGCGGCCTGATTCGCGTCGACCAGCACACAGTCCGGGCCACGCAGGGTGCTGGTGGCCCGGGCCGGACGGGCGTACAGGCCGCCGACCGTGGTCACCAGCCGCCGGCCGGCGGCGCGCTCCAACTCGTGCCAGGCGGTGTAGGCCCGGTCGACCAGGTCGTTCCAGACCGGGGACGGGTAGGCGCGGCGAATCATCCGGGTACGCCCGTGCGAGGACCCCTCGGTGTGCCCGGCCGGCAGCCGGTCGAGCTGCACCACCCGGGCCCCCCGGGCGGCCAACGCCCAGGCGGTGCTGCGGCCGTGGACACCGGCCCCGACCACGATCACGTCGGCCCGTTGCGCGCCGCAGGCCAGGGCCGGCACCGCGACTGGGGCATCGTTCGGTGCCGGAGCCTGCACCTGCACCGGTGCCGGAGCCTGGGCTGGCACCGAAACCTGGACAGATGTCGGCGCCGGCCCGGACATCGCCGGTGTCGACGCGACGGGCGACGCCGACCGGGCGAGCTGGGCGAGCAGTGCGTCCACCTCGGTGTCGTCGTTGTAGACGTGCACCGAGGCGCGGACCACCGCCGGCAGGCCGCGCCGGCCCAGATCCCACTGGCCGTGGCTGGCCGGCACGGCGACCAGATGCAGACCCGCCGCGCGCAACGTGCGTACCGTCGTGGTCGGTTCCTCGCCGGTACGCACGAAGGTCACGATGCCGCCGCCGGCCGCCGGCGGGTCGACCACGGTCACCCCGGCGGTCTCCCGCAGCCCGGCACGCAGCCGGGCGGCCAGCCCGTCGACGTACGTCGAGATCGCGTCGACGCCGAGGGTGAGCGCCTCGGCGAGCGCGGTACCCAGCCCGAGGCGCAGCGCGTGCGACGCCTCCCAGGTCTCGTACCGCCGGGCCCCCGGCAGCAGGTCGTACTCTTCGTCGCCGGTCCACCGGGCACCGCGTACGTCCGGGGTGAGCGGGCGGGCCCGCTCGCGCAACGCCGGATCGAGGTAGAGCAGGCCGGTGCCACGCGGCCCCCGCAGGAACTTGCGGCCGGTCCCGACCAGGATGCCGGCCCGCATCTGCCGCACGTCCACCGGCAGCTGGCCGACCGACTGGGTCGCGTCGACC
Organism: Micromonospora sp. LOL_023; assembly: GCF_048060115.1. Taxonomy (NCBI): domain Bacteria; kingdom Bacillati; phylum Actinomycetota; class Actinomycetes; order Micromonosporales; family Micromonosporaceae; genus Micromonospora; species Micromonospora sp. LOL_023. The sequence continues at coordinate 58,747 of NZ_JBHMIM010000014.1, read as the reverse complement.
AGCAACGGCACCCCGGCCGCGGCGGTCAGCGCGCCGATCTGTGCGACCGGTTCGATCAACGCCGACGAGGTCGGCACGTGGGCCACGGTGACCAGGGCGGCCGGCGTACGCAGCGCCTGCTCCAGGCGGGTCAGGTCGACGCCGCCGCTGCTGTCGGCGGGCAGCACCTCGACGACGATGCCCCGGGTACGGCGCAGTTCGAGCAGGTGCAGCGCGGAACTGACATAGCTGGACCCGGCGGCGAGGATCCGGTCGCCGGGACGCAGCCGCAGCGCGTCGATCGCCCGATGCCAGGCCACAGTGGCGCTCTCGACCAGGGCGATGTCGTCTGCGGCGGCACCGATCAGCTCGCCGGCGAGCTGGTAGACCTGGGCGCTGCGGTCCGCCGCGGCCTCGGCCGCCTCGTAGCCGCCGAGGCGCGACTCCAGCCGCAGATGCTCGATGACCGTGTCGAGCACGGCAAGACTTGGCAGGGCGGCACCGGCGGAGTTGAGATGGTGGGCCAGGGTCGCGCCGGGAGTCGCGGCACGCAGCGCCACGACGTCCAGCCCGGTCCGGGATGCGGTGTCTGTCACGGTCGGTCCTATCAGTGTTCGGGGCGGCACCCGTGGTCAGAGCGAGACGACGACACCCTTGCGTTCGCAGAAGGAGTGCAGGCCCTCGTCGCCCAGGTCCCGGCCCAGACCGGAGTCGCCGACGCCGCCGAAGGACAACGCCGGGTCGAAGATGTTGTACGTGTTCACCCATACCGTGCCGACCCGCAGCGCGGCGGCCATCCGGTGCGCCCGGGACAGGTCCCGGGTCCACACTCCGGCCGCCAGCCCGTACGACGTGTCGTTGCCGATCGCGACCGCCTCGTCCTCGTCGTCGAAGGCGATCACCCCGGTCACCGGCCCGAAGATCTCCTCGCGGGCGATCACCATGTCGTTGCGGACCCCGGTGAACAGGGTCGGCTCGACGAAGTAGCCCGGCCGGTCCGGCACCCCGCCACCGACCGCGACCGTCGCGCCCTCCCGGACACCGGTCTCGATGTACGACAGCACCTGCTGGCGTTGCTCCTCGGAGACCAGCGGGCCGACGGTCACCCCGCCGTCCAGACCGTTGCCCAGTGGCACCCGGCGGGTCGCCGCCGCCAGCCGCTCGGTCATCTCGTCCAGGATTGACCGTTGCACGAGCAGCCGGCTGCCGGCCGTGCACATCTGCCCGGAATGACCGAACGACGCCCGCATCGCGGTCAGCACCGCGGCGTCCAGGTCGGCGTCGGCGAAGACGATGTTCGGGCTCTTGCCGCCCAGCTCCAGAGTGAGCCGCTTGGTGGTGGGTGCCGCACCGGCCATCACGATCCGACCCACCTCGGTGGAGCCGGTGAACGACACCTTGGCCACCTGAGGATGGGCCACCAGGGCCGCCCCGACCTCGCCGTCACCGGTGAGCACGTTGAAGACCCCGGGCGGTACGCCGGCCTCGGCCGCCAGCGCGGCCAGCCGCAGCATGGTCAGCGGGGTCTGCTCGGCCGGTTTGACCACCACCGGGCAGCCGGCCGCCAGCGCCGGGGCCAGCTTGAAGCTGCCGGTCATGATCGGAAAGTTCCACGGCAGGATCAGCGCGGCCACCCCGACCGGCTCCAGCACCGTGTAGACGTGGTGCGCGCCGCCGTCGATCGGCACCACGGTGCCGGTCAGCCGGCTGGTCGCCCCGGCGAAGTGCCGGAACGCGCGGGCCGCCGAGGCGGTGTCGGCGCGGGAGCGCTCGATCGGTTTGCCGTTGTCGCGGGTCTCCAGCACCGCCAGCTCTTCGAGATGCGTCTCGATCAGGTCGGCCAGCCGGTGCAGCACCCGGGTGCGCTCCAACGGGGCCAGCCCGCTCCACCGCCGGTCGGCGTAGGCACGGGTGGCTGCGGCCACCGCGGCGTCGACGTCGTCGGCGGTGGCCTGGGCGACCCGGCTGATCACCGCACCGGTGGACGGGTCCCGGACCTCGATCAGGGTGCGCTCCCCCGGTGCGATCCACGCACCGTCGACGTGGAACGGCTCCAGCTCGGCCAGCGGGGCGACGGATGACGTCATCAGGCAGCTCCTAGAACAGGTCGAAGTACTCGCGCTGCTCCCAGTCGGAGACGTGCGCGAGGTAGCGGGCGAACTCGCGGCGCTTGAGCGTCGCGTACCAGGAGATCACCGGTGCGCCGAGCGCGGCGGCGAACGCCGGATCGGTTTCCAGCGCAGACACCGCCTCGGCGAGCGAGGCCGGCAACCGGGGAGCGTCGGCGGCGTACGGATCCCGCACCGCCGGCGGTGGGACAAGCCGGCGGTCGATTCCGTCCAGGCCGCTGACCAGCTGCGAGGCCACATAGAGGTACGGGTTGGCGGCCGGTTCGCCGCAGCGGTTCTCCAGCCGTACGCCGGTGTCGGAGCCGGCACCGACCGCCCGCACCATCGCCCCCTTGTTGTCGATGCCCCACGCCACCCGGTCCGGGGCCAGCGAGAACGGCAGGTAGCGCTTGTAGCCGTTGACCGTCGGGGTGGCGAACGCGGCGGCGGCGCCGGCGTGCTCCAGCAGCCCGGCCAGGTAGTGCCCGGCCAGCGGCGACAACGCGTCGCCGGCGTCGGTCGGGTCGAAGACCGCCGCCCCGGAGTCGATGGCGCGCAGCGACTGGTGCAGATGCCAACCGGTGGAGGCGGTCTCGGCGCCGGCCGGCCGGGACATGAAGGTGGCGTGGTAGCCGTGCCGGCGGCAGATCTGGCGGATCGCCGAGCGGGCCAGCAGCACCTGGTCGGCGGCGTCCGCCGCCTCCCCGGCGGTCATGGTGATCTCGAACTGACTGGGCCCGAACTCCAGCTCCAGGCTGCGCAGCGGCAGGTCGAGCCGGGTCAGGCCGTGGTGCAGCAGTTGGACGATGTCGTCGGCCCGGTCCAGCCCGTCCTCGTGCAGCAGCTGGGCACCCCGGCTGACCGGACGCACCGCGCTGGCCCGCCCGGGCGCACCGGGGCGGCCCACCTGGTCGGCCCCGAGCTGGTCGGTGTCAGCGGCGAAGACGTGGAACTCCAGCTCGGCGCCGACGGTCATCGCGTACCCGGCGGCGGCCAGCCGGTCGAGTTGGCCGCGCAGCAGGCTGCGGGTGCAGAACGGCACCGCGGACCCGTCGGGAAACCGCAGGTCGCAGAGCACCCAGCCGGTCCGTTTGGTCCAGGGCAGCACCCGGAAGGTGGTCGGATCCGGCACCAGCACGATGTCTCCGGCACCGGCGAAGCCGGCCACCGGAACCTGCGGGTCGGCGGCGAAGACCGGGAAGACCGACGCCCCGGACGGATCCTTGAGCAGCAGCGACGACGGGGCGGTCACCCCGGAGCGCAACGCGGCGGTGGCCGCCTGGCGGGTCAGGGTCTTGCCGTGCAGCACGCCGTGCTGGTCGGCGAAGGAGAACCGGATCAGCTCGATGCCGAGCTCGTCGACGACCCGGCGCAGTTGGCCGGCGGCGGCGTACTGGGCGTCGGTCCAGAGCTGGTGGCGGTCGATGAAGCCGCCCCGGTCGGCGGCGAGCATCGGCAGCGCGGACGCGCCTTCGCCGCCGTCGGCGACCGGCCGTTCGTCGACGCTACGCATCGCTGCCCGCCGGCTCAGCCTGCCCGGCCGCCCAGGGTGAGCTGGCCCGGCGCTGTGCCTCGCGGTCGCGCCAGGTCTGCTCCCAGTCGGCGGTCGGGGCGACGGTGTCGACGGCGAGCGGGCCGGTCAACGCGGCGGCGGCGGCCCCGTCGGTGGGGCGGGCCGGTAGCGGATTGCCGGCTTCGACGGCGTCGATGGCGCGCAGCAGCAGCCGGCGGTTGGCGGTCACCGCCCGGTCGGAGACACCGAGCCGCTCGACCGTCCGGTCCTGAATGGGGCCCATGCTCTCCACCGCCCACTGGTCGTGGACGTTGATGTCCAGGCCCATCCCGGTGTAGGTCAGGTCGCGTTGCTCGGCCGGGTCGAAGCCCCAGTTGTTGGCGCGGTTGCGCAGCGGGCGGTAGTCCGGCAGGGAGACCTCGGCGAGGCGCTGGTCGAGCAGGGTCTGCTTGTCGGTCGGCTCGGCGAAGTCGTAGAAGATCATGTACCAGTAGTGGTGGAAGTCGTCGATCGGCACGTGCCACTGGCAGAAGACCTTGCTGTTGCCGAAGGGCACCACGAACGCGTTGGGAAAGACCAGGTTCGTGACGCGTACGTGCCGGATCTCCTCGGTGAGCTGGCGCAGCGCGTACACCCGCAGACCGTGCTCGGCCTGCTCGACCTCGATGTCCGGCCGGTACGCGTCGCCGACCAGTTTGGACAGCTTCTGCCCGGTGCCGGCGACCTCCTCACTGAACTGCTGTCCGTAGACGTCGCGCGGATCCTCCTCGATGAACCTGTGCAGGAAGGAGACGTGACTGGGGTCGATGCCGCCCTCGACGCCCTGCAGCCAGTTGCACTCCCACAGCCCTTTGAAGGCGAAGGTGTACTCGTCGGGGGCCTGGAAGCAGTCGTAGTGCGGCATCGGTGGCGGGTCGCCCTCGCCGAGGTAGGCGAAGACGATGCCGTTGCGCTCGACGCACGGGTAACTGGGGATGCGCACCTTGCTGGCGAAGGTGCTGTGCGGTGGCTCGGCGGGCTGCTCCAGACAGCGCCCGTCCGGGCCGTACAGCCAGCCGTGGTAGAGGCAGCGCAGCCCGCCGTCCTCGTGCCGGCCGTACGCCAGGTCGACGCCCCGGTGCGCACAGAACCGCCCGACCAGTGCCCAACCGCCGTCGGGCCGTTTGAAGATCACCAGGTCCTCGCCGAGCAGCCGGACCGGTTTGACCGGCCGCTGCGGGTCCACCTCCGAGACCAGCGCCGCCGGCTGCCAGTACGCGCGCATCAGCCGGCCGAGCGGCGTGCCCGGCCCGGACCGGGTGATCCGCTCGTTCTCCTCGCGCCGCAGCATGGCACCCCTCCCAGCTAGGCATCCGATCACTCTTGCATTGGATCCAATCCTGGCACAGATGTGGGCAGTGCGATAGATGCAGCATCCCTCGATCCCGAGTGTGGTTGGCCGACCCTGAGCGATCCGCGCTCAGGGCACCAGGATGCCGTCCACTTCTGCAGCGAACAGTTGGGCCGGGTCGATGCCCATGCCGGTGAAGTGGCCGGCGAGCTCCAGGGACAGGACGCCGTGCAGCCGGGTTCAGAAGGCGAGTGCCCGCGCATGGCCGCCGGTGGGGCGGGATGCCCGCGGGCCCACTGCCGGTGTTCGGCGAGATGCGCGTCGAGTGGGGTCGCCGGGCCGGTCGACGCCAGGGCGGCACCGGCATCGAGCAGGGCCGCCATGATCTCGCCAGCGATCGCGGTGACGTCGTCCGGCGCCCGGTAGCCGGGAACCGGTGTGCCGTAGATGAGCAGGTACCGGTGCGGGTCGGCGAGGGCCCAACCGCGCAGGGCGTGTGTCGTACGGCAGCGCCGCCACCCGCGACGACACCGGGTCCAAGCAGTTGCCGGTGCTGAAACTGCTCGGCCGGGTGTGGCTGTGGAACGCGCTGCCGAACCGCCGCCACGCGTACTTCTACAACCTCTGGGCCGGTCGGGCCACCGGCAAAGACCGGTTCCGGGCCCGGCTGCGCGCCGACCTCACCGACGTGTTCACCGCCGCGCGACGCGGTGACCTCACCGCCACGATCGCCGCCGAACTACCGCTGGTCCGCATCGCGGACGCCCTGCGGCTGGCCGAGTCCGGCACCGTCGCCGGCAAGGTCGTCCTCACCCCGTGACCGTCCGACCTGCCAGCTCGGATCGACTCCCAACCAGAAGGAGAATCATCGTGGCCACCACCCGTACCCCCAGCCGGCACAACCGGATGCGGCTGCTCATCGCCACCACGGTCGCCGCCGTGGCCCTTCCTGCGACCGCCGCCACCGGGGTCGCCCTCGCCTCGTCACCGACCGACAACCGGCCGGCCGCCAGCGCGCCGGATCCCCGAGGCGGCCCGAAGCAGACCGAGGCGATGCTCGACACCTGGCTGCAGCTGTGGAACGGCGACTACGCCAAGGCACCCGGGATCATCTCCCCGGACATCGAGGTCCACGCCGCGCTCATGGACGGCGGCGACGGCAGCGGCATCCGGGGACCCGAGGGCATGGTGGCCTGGATCGGCGAGCTCCGCGCGGCGTTCCCGGACCTGGTGTTCACCGTGGAGGTCGGCCCGCTGATCGACGGCCGGTACGCCGCCCTGCGGTGGATCGCCACCGGGACCTATGCCGGCGGACTACCCGGCGCCCAGGCGGCACCGGGAACCGTCGTCACCTTCACCGGGACCGACACCCTACGCATCTACGGTGGCAAGTTCGTCGAGTACTGGCTCAACAGCGATTCCCTGCTGCTGATGCAGCAGCTCGACGCGTTCTGATCCACGCACGCGGGCGGGTCGACGGGCACCGTCGGCCCGCCCTGGCCCGCGATACCTACGACAGGTCGCCCGGGCGCGGCACCCACCAGTCGCCGAGGACCCCGTGCAGGAGCAGGATCAGCAGGCCGATCAGGATCGCCGCGAGCAACCCGACCGCGAACCCGAGGATGCCGGAATTCCGACGCTGCCCGCCGAGGTCGCCGACACCGGGCGGAGCCACGGACGGAATCGACCATGGTCGGTCGCGTGCCAGCCAGAACAGCAGGCCGAGCCCGAACGGGACCAGGTAGACCAGCCAGAACCAGTACCACCGCGTACCCCGCACCGGGGCCGGCCCGCCCACGACGATGGCGAGAAACACGACGCCAAGGACGAACCCGATCCTGGTGCCCACCCGGCCGACCGACTGGACGCCACCGACCCGGTCCTCCAGTCCGGCGACGCGCAACTCCTGCCCGATGGCGGCGGCGCCGGGCCCGGCGAAGTTCCCGAGATCGGCGGCGCCCGTGACAGGGAAATCGCCGGAGACCTCGGTATCGGTCCAGCGCACCCGGCCATCGCTGGTACGCCATGCGAACACCGGGCCGAGCTGACCGGACGACCGCAGGGCCGCCGGGCTGAACCAGGCACGCGGGCCAGCGTCCCAGCGTTCACCCCAGTGGTACGCCACCACCCCCCAGCCGCAATGTCCGCCGTCGCCTGGTCGTAGCTCTGTTGGCGGGGTGCCGTCCACCAGGCCGTCACCGCCGCGAACAGCCACAGCAGGACCAGCCCGAGCCGCAGCATCGACCACCACCGCACGGTCGGTGTGGCCAGTACGCCGCGTGCACCGTCGCTCATGGACGCATTATCGCAGCGCGGTCCCGCGCGAACACGAGCCGCGACGACGCACGGTCGAACCTCGTACCGCGTACCGGCGGGTCCTGACAACATCTGGTGGCGGTGGGCCTCAACGGGTCCGCCCCCGCTGGTACTGGGTCAGTACCACGCAGGCCAGCACGCCCAGCGCCGTCGTCACCGAGGCTGCGCCGACCGTCTCGCCGAGCAGCGCGGCGGACCAGAGCAGGGTGAGGACCGGCTGGGCCAGCTGGATCTGACCGACCCGGGCGATGCCGCCCCGGGCCAGCCCGGCGTACCAGGCGAAGAAGCCCAGAAACATCGAGACCACGGTGAGATAGCCGAACGCCAACCAGGTGAGCACGTCGGCGCGCGGGGGCCGGGCTGCGGCGGCGGCCACCGTCACGACCACGGTGACCGGCAGCGACAGCAGCAGCGCCCAACAGATCGTCCGGGCGCCACCGAGTTCACGGGCCAGCGCACCACCCTCGGCGTACCCGAGACCACACAGGACGACCGCGACGAGCAGGAACAGATCGGCGGCGGTCAGCGCGCCGCGTACCGCGCCGCTGGCGAACAGGAAGCCGAACACCGCAGCCAGCCCACCGGTCGCGGCGGCCCAGAACAGCGGCGGCGGGCGCTCACCCGCCCGGAACACCGCGAACACGGCGGTGACGGCCGGCAGTACGGCGATGACGACCGCCCCGTGTGCCGACGGCTGGGTGGTCAGCGCCAGGGAGGTGAACAGCGGGAACCCGACGACGACGCCGAGGGCGACGACCGACAGCCGCCGCCATTGGCTGCGGGTGGGTCGCGGCGCACCGACGAGCCGCAGGTACGCCCAGGCGAGCAGCGCCGCACCGACGGCTCGACCGAAGGCGACGAACCACGGGTCGAGGTGTTGCACGGCGACCCTGGTGGCGGGTAGTGACATGCTGAACGCGAGCACCCCCAGCGCGCCGAGGGCGAGCCCGGTGAAGCGATCCGCTGTTACCGGCCGGACAGCAGTAGCGCTACTCTTGTCTTTCATGAATGACGGTAACGCAGCCGATCGCGTTATCCAAGATCTGCTCCGGTTGGTCGCCGCCGCGACCCCCGGGACCCGGCTGCCCCCGGTACGCGAGCTGACCGCCCGGCACGGCGCCTCGCCGGTGACCGTCGCCGAGGCGGTCCGGCACCTGGTGGCACGGGGGCTGATCGAGGCGCGACCCGGCAGAGGCACCTTCGTCGCCGCCCGGCCCGACGATCGACACACGCCGGAAGGGGCACCCGATCTGGCGTGGCAGACGGTGGCGCTCGGCGCCCGCCGGCCGGGTGAGGACGAGATGCAGGCGTTGCTGGCGTTGCCGAGACCAGGTGCGATCGCGCTGACCGGCGGCTATCTGGACGCGCAGCTGCAGCCGGCGGCGGCGCTCGGCGCGGCGCTCGCCCGGGCCGCCCGCCAGCCCGCCACCTGGCAGCGCGGCCCGGTCGAAGGGCGGGAAGACCTGCGCGCCTGGTTCGCCCGCGCGGCCGGAACCCAGCTACGCACCGACGACATGATCATCTGCTCGGGCGGGCAGGCCGCGCTGTCCACCACGTTGCGGGCCCTCGCCACCCCCGGTGACACGCTGCTCGTCGAATCCCCCACGTACCTGGGAGCGTTGGCCGCCGCCCGCGCGAACGGGCTGCGGGTGGTGCCGGTGCCGGCCGACCCCGATGGCGTACGCCCGGATCAGCTCGCCGCCGCGTTCGCCCGGACCGGCGCGCGGCTGTTCTACTGCCAGCCGCTGCACGCCAACCCGACGGGAGCGACGCTGGCCGCGCACCGCCGGGCGGCGGTCATGGCGGCGGTACGCGACGCCGGAGCGTTCCTGATCGAGGACGACTACGCCCGCGACCTCACCATCGACGGCGAAGCCCCACCGCCGCTGGCCGCCGACGACGTCAACGGGCACGTGGTCTACCTGCGCTCGCTGACCAAGTCGGCCGCGCCTGGCCTGCGGGTGGCCGCGCTCGGCGCGCGCGGCCCGGCCGGTGCCCGGCTGCGGGCCGCTCGACTGCTCGACGACCTCTTCGTCGCCGGCCCGCTGCAGCAGGCCACTGTGGAGCTGGTGACCGCACCGGCCTGGCCACGACACCTGCGCACGCTGCGTACCGCCTTGCGGGCCCGGCGGGACGCGCTGCTGGCCGCGCTACGCCGGCACCTGCCCGAGCTCGTTCCGACCACAGTGCCCGGTGGCGGGCTGCACCTGTGGGTGACACTGCCCGACGGCACCGTCGATGTCGCACTTGCCGACGCAGCCGCAACGGAGGGCGTGGTCGTCTTCCCCGGCCGTCCCTGGTACGCGGCCGAACCACCGGCACCGCACCTGCGCCTGACCTACGCCGCCGCCCCACCCGACCAGATGGACGAGGCCGTCCGCCGCCTCGCCACGGCAATCAGGTGATCAGCCGACGGCCCCGGCACCTTGCGGGGTCAGGGCTGCCGGTTGAGTCTGATGCCAGAGGTGCATCAAGATGCACCTCTGGCATCAAGCCGTCGACGGCACCATGTACCCCGGGAGCCGGCACCGAGGCACGTCGCTCAGCGACGAGCCCCGCACCGCGTCCGGTACGGGGCCGTCGCCGTGATGGTCGGGTCAGCGGGCCTTCGCCAGCTCGACGAACGCCGACCAGGCCGCCGAACCGAACGTCAACGTCCCACCGTCGCGGTCCTTCGTGTCCCGGACCAGGACCCGCCCAGGAAGGTTGTCCGCCACCTCGACGCAGGTAGACCCACCGTTGCCGGATCGACTGGACTTCCGCCAGCTCGGCTCCCGGGTCATGTCCATGTCTCTGCCACTTCCTTGATCATCCTCGCCGCCGCTGAGTGCGGCAGCGCCTCGCTCCGCATAGCGTCCCATCGGGCGTGGAGGGCCGCAATGTCGTTAGGTCGGTCGGTGATCCCTGCCTCCAGGGCCGCATCGATGTGGGCGGCTTCAGTGCCCTCTGCACTCCTGGCCAGGATGAACGCGCCCGCCAGCCCGGCATGCGGTCCGGCTTCAGAGGGGATCACCTGTAAGTGCACGTGGGGCATTTCTGACACCTCCAGCAAACGTTCGTACTGCTCGCGCATCACCGTGGCGTTTCCCACGGTCCGCCGGAGTGCCTGCTCATCGACTACGAAGAACACCATGGGAGGCGTCGGTTCACGGCACAACACCGCTTGCCTATCCATCCGCGACGACAGCCGCTGCTCAATTTCCACTGCCGTCAGCAGTCCGCCCCATGAGAGAACCGCGCGCGCGTACGCCTCGGTCTGCAGCAACCCGGGGATGAGACTCGGCTCGAACCAGCGCAGCACCGCAGCTTCGCGCTCAATCTCGATCCACTCACGGAGCCATACGGGGGCGGATTCACTGACCACGAAGTTCTGATAGAGGTGCACAAAGGTGGTCCCGTAACGTCCATCGACTCTAGCGAGGTAGTCCGGCAGCGCCGCACGGTTGCCGCGCTCGATAGCACTGACATGCTGCGCCGAGTATCCGATGCTGGCACCCCACTGTTCCTGTGTCAGCCCTGCCGACTCACGGAAGCGCCGAAGACTCATGATCAGGTATTCGCTCGGGCTCATCGGTTTCATGTTCTCCAGGCTCTCCTCAGGACCATGGGACGGTTCTTCAGACAGGGCCTCTTTCTCTCCGCGACAAGCGCTGTACTGACTCGCCCTATCCGATCGGTCGCCTAATCTTCCGCGATCGCACCAGCACAGTCCAGGGTAGAGAGCAACAGGAGTACAGCCTCGGTCCAACTTCCATTCGAGGGGGATCAGTGATCAGGAACGATGGGATCGGCGGAACACCTCGCCTCGCCCGGTACACATCTATCGGCACACCGCGCGACGGGGCACGGTACGACGTCGACCCGACGCCGAACCGGCCGCCGCTGCCGAAGCGGAACCCCGGCGAGACCGACCCGGATCAGGACCAGCGCTTCCAGCTCACCGGAGCCCGCGCCACCGCCCCGGCCCCGGCCGGTGCCCGCAACGGTCCGGTTTACGACGGCCCAGCCCGCTCCCCGGAGCTGTCCCGGGCGGTCCACGACGCCAACTCGACCGCCCGCACCCACATCCCCAACCGCACGACCGGGGAATGCCACCGATGCGGCGGCATCGTCGCACCATGCCGACCGTTCCTCCGGGCCATGGCCATCCTCGACCGCTGGGACCCGTCCAGCGCCCGACGGATCCGCGCCGTACTGCAGCTGTCCGGCCTGTGGCCCGTCGGCGACGACCCCGAGCCCGACGACGGTGGCGACAGCTACGGCGGCGACTCCACCCAACCGGACCAGGCGCCCGACGGTGCCTGAACCGGATCCGGAGCCGCTGGTCCGCGCCGACGACCGGGTGACCCTGGCACCGACGGATTACCAGGGTGGACGGCGGTCGCTCACCATCGACGTGTCCAAGGTCAGCCCCGACATGCCCTGGTGCGACTGGATCCTCATTGTCGGCACCGAAGCCAGCGACCGCCCTGACCGGGACGGCATGCCGGTCAGCGCCCGCGCGGTCAAGGAGGCGCTACGCCGCCCCGGCGTCGTCGCCAGAGGCCAGCCGCCGGGCCCGTACCCCGGTTTGGTGGAGCTGGCCCGCCGCAACCGCGAGCAGTACCCGCACCGCTGGACGCGGACCTGAAGCTCCCCGGGGCGCGGACCTGAACCCGGATCGGTCCGCGTTCCGGGGCCCCGACGCCCCTGGGGCCTACCCGGTCAGCACCGGTTCGCCGACCGGTCGGTGAACCGGTCGGCCACGTCGCCGACGAGTCGGCCCGGCGGGAGGCGACGGCCGGACAGCACCAGCAGCAGGTCCTGTGCCGTCCCACGCACCGGCGTTCCGGTGCCGTGCCGCCAGTCGAGGTCGGTGGCCTGCAACTGGACGCCGGTCAGATCGACACCGAAGTAGGCCAGGTTTCGGGGCCGCAGCCCGGCCAGCACCAGGGACAGCCGGTCGAGCGGCACCCGGTGACCGAGCCCGAGTCCGACGGTGATGTCCAGACCGTGGATGACCTCGTGGGCGAGCGCCCCGGCCGGGCCGCCACCGGGCGGTGTCCACGGGTGGGTGACGTTGTCCCGCAACGTAACCAGCAACTGCTCGTGCGACATGGCGGCGGCGTCGCGCCGGGCACTGCGGTCGGCCATCCGGTCGAACCGGCCACCGGCGCGGACCAGGCCCAGCATCATCCGGCCCGGTGAGGTACGGAAGGCCATCGTGATGTGGGCGACCACCTCACGTACCCGCCAGCCGGCGCACAGCGTCGGCCCGTCCCACTGACCCGGGCCAAGTCCGGCGAGCAGCGTCACCAGGTCCCGGCGGTGCGCGACGACCGCTGCCCGTACCTCGTCGGTGTAGTCCATGATTCGTCCCTCCGTGACCGACGCGACGATCGCGCCCTCCGGGAGGGTGTACGGCGTGGGCCGGCGGAACTCATCGGTCGTCGCCGGACCTGCCCGGCCGAGCGGCGGCCCGTATCGTCGGGCGGGTGACACCGACCTCGACCAGCGACGCGGAGCGGCTGGAGCTGTTCCGTGTCGAGCTGACCGGCTACTGCTACCGCATGCTCGGCTCCGGTTTCGAGGCCGAGGACGCGGTCCAGGAGACGATGGTCCGCGCCTGGCGTTCGTTCGACCGGTACGACGGGCGACGCGCCTCGCTGCGTACCTGGCTCTACTCGATCGCGACCAACGTCTGCGTCGACATGCTGCGCAGCACGCAGCGGCGGGCGTTGACCATGGATCTTGATCCGGCGGCGCAGGCCGGCGGTGGCCTCGGCCCGCCCGTGCCGGAGCGGGCCTGGGTGCTGCCGGTCCCGGACGGCCTGGTCGTGCCGGTCGACGCGTCCCCGGAGAGCGTGGTTCTGCAGCGTGAGTCGCTGCGGCTGGCGTTCGTCGCCGCGCTGCAGCACCTGCCGCCCCGGCAGCGGGCAGTGCTGATCCTGCGCGACGTGCTCTGCTGGCGGGCCGACGAGGTCGCGCAGCTGCTGGACAGCAGCGTCGCGTCGGTGACCAGCGCGCTGCAACGGGCGCGGGCGACGCTGCGTACCGCCGCCCCCGATCCGGGGGAACCGCTACGGCCGGCCGACAGCCGGCAACGCGACCTGCTCACCCGCTACTGCACGGCGTTCGAGCAGCATGACGTCTCGGCCCTCGTCGCGCTGCTGCGCGAGGACGCCACGATGACCATGCCGCCGTTCCGGTGGTCGCTGCGGGGTCGCGAGCACATCCGGACCGCGTTGCTCGACCCACGGTCGGGCTGTGCCGGCGCGCGGCTGCTGCCGACCGCCGCGAACGGCTCGCCGGCGTTCTGGCAGACCCGGCCTGGCCCGGCCGGGCACGTACCGTTCGCCCTGGTCCTGCTGGACGTGCTCGACGGCCAGGTCGCCGGCATCACCACGTACCTCAACGTCGATCGGCTGTTGACGCTGTTCACGCCAAACGATGACGATTGGTGCGAGACGGAGTACCTGTCCCGGGGTGCCAACGGTCGTGAGCTACGCCGCCGGATCGGAGAGATGGAAGCGGGCGCGGGCGTCCGGCGCGAGTTGATCGAGCCCGACGATGAGACCAGTGCCGCTGCGCTGGGCGGCAACCCGATGCGCCTTCGATGACCCTGATGTCAGTTGGTCGGCACCGGCGACAGGTGGGCGCGTTCGCCCTGAGCGCCGAAGAGGGTGAGCGTCTCTGCCGGTTGGGCGTCGGCACTACCGATCCAGTGCGGCGTACGGGTATCGAACTCGGCGGCCTCACCCGGGTCGAGCTGGAACTCCTGGTCGCCGAGGACGAACCGGACCCGCCCGTTGAGCACGTAGAACCATTCGTACCCGTCGTGGGTCTGCAGTTTCATCGTGGGTGACCTACCGGCCGGCGGGTAGATCACCTTGTAGGCCTGGACGCCGCCGGCCCGCCGGGTCAGCGGCACGATGGTCAGCCCGGAGCGGCGGATGGGCCGCAGGTGGATCCGTGGGTCGCCGGTGGGTGGGGCCGCGACCAGGTCGTCGAGCGGTACGCCGTGTGCCCGCGCCAGCGGCAGCAGCTGTTCCAGCGTCGGGCGGAGCTTGCCGTTCTCCAGGCGGGACAGCGTGCTCGTGGTCAGACCGGTCTCCTCGGCCAGGCCGGCCAGGGTGACGCCGCGTGCCCGGCGCAGGGCGCGCAGCCGTGGCCCGACGCCGGCGAGGACGTCCGCTGCGGTGACGTTCATGGTACCCATGATGCGGATCGGCAACTTCTCTTGCAACATGCGCACAGCATTCGGGAGGCTGTCCGCAGCGGTGACGGGCGGATTCGAGCTGTACCGCACACCACAGTTCTGCGCATAAGGAGAAGACCGATGGATGGATGGCAGGGTCCGCAGTTGGACGCCGGCCCCGAGTCGTTCTGGGAGGAGCTGCACCGCAACCTGGCCGCCTCGGCCAAGCCGCCGAACCAGCGACTCGTCGAGATCGCCGAATCGCTGAGCCCTGGCATGGCCCTGGATCTGGGGTGCGCTGCCGGCGGCGACGCCATCTGGCTCGCCGCCCGTGGCTGGCGGGTCACCGCCGTGGACATCTCCGCCACAGCGGTGGAGCGCGTCGTGGCGGCCGCCCATGAACGCGGCCTCGGCGACCGGGTCACCGGCGAACGGCACGATCTGGCGCACAGCTTCCCGACCGGCACGTTCGACCTGGTCAACGCGCAGTACTTCCACACGCCGTTCGCGCTGGACCGGGCCGCGGTGCTGCGTACCGCCGCGCAGGCCCTGCGGCCCGGCGGCCGGCTGCTGATCGTCGACCACGGCTCCACCGCGCCCTGGTCGTGGAACCAGGACCCGGACGCCCACTTCCCTACCCCGAACGAGGTGGCCGACGGCCTCGATCTCGATCCTGGGCGGTGGCGGGTGCTGCACGCGGACATGCCGCAGCGACGGGCCACCGGGCCGGGCGGTCAGACCGCGATGGTCACCGACAACCTGCTGCTCATCCAACGCGCCGAAGGGGACGGCTGATGCCAGCAACGGAGCGGCCGACGTCACCGAGGCCACGGCGCAGGCGCAAGGACACCGGGCCGGCCTGGACCGCGCCGGGTGAGCAGGCCACCCTGGTGAGCTTCCTGGACTACCTGCGCGACTCCATCGCAGGCAAGGTCGCCGACGTGCCGGAGCCGCAGGTCCGCACCGCCGGGGTGCCCTCCGGCACCAGCCTGTTGGGGCTGATCAAGCACCTGGGTCACGTGGAGCGGTTCTACTTCCTCGGTGAGCCGATCGACGGCTCCACCGGCCGCTGACCCACATGCACGGGATCGGTCCGATTTGCCCGCCGTCGCGTCGGGCTGCTTACCGCCGCGAAACATCAGCGAAGCACAGTGCTCCTACGGTCCGACCATGGATCCGGCGTTGGATACAAGACTGGACACACCTCCGCGGACGCAGGCCGGTGAGCACGCCTACACCGAACTGAAGCGGCGGCTGCTGGTCGGTGACTTCCCGCTGCGGATCCGGCTCGGCGAGGAGCGGCTGGCCACCCTGCTGTCGGTGTCGCGTACCCCGGTCCGGCAGGCCCTGGCCCGGTTGCACGCCGAACGGCTCGTCGAACGCCTGCCGGACGGCGGCTACGTGCCGGCGGCGTCCAACCTGGTCGAGGTCCGGCAGCTGTACGAGGTGCGCCGCGCGTTGGAGCTGGCGGCACTGCACCGGCCGGTCGAGACAGGTGAACCACACGATCCGGCCGTCGTCGAGCCGCTACGCGACGACTGGCTGGTGCTGCGCCGCGACACCCCCGAACCGGATCCCGGGTTCGTGCTGCTCGACGAGAGTTTCCACGTCCGGCTGGCCGAGGCCACCGGCAACAACTCTCTCGCCGGGATGCTCGGCGTGGTCAACGAACGCATCCGGGTGGTCCGGATGCACGACTTTCTTTCCGCCGAGCGGATCGACCGGACGATCACGCAGCATCTCGGCATCCTGGAGGCCGTCCTCGGTGGCGACCTCGACACCGCGCACCGGAGGTTCACGATGCACCTGGGGGAATCCGTCGCCGTTGTCGAGCAACGGGCCGCGCAGGCCCTGACCCGGATGATGGCCGTCGAGACGAGAGGGTTGTCATGACCGCCACACTGGCGGTGGCCAGCCCGACCGCGTTGCTGTCCGTACGCGGCCTGACCTGCCGGTTCGGCGCGGTCGTCGCCAACGACGGCGTCGACTTCGACGTCGCGCCCGGCGAGGTGCACGCCGTACTCGGCGAGAACGGCGCCGGCAAGAGCACGCTGATGAAGCTGATCTACGGCGTGTACCGGCCGGACGCCGGTGAGCTGCGGGTGGACGGCGTACCGGCGGCGATCGACTCGCCGGCGGCGGCCCGCGCGGCCGGCATCGGCATGGTCTTCCAGGACCTGCGGCTGATCCCGGCGTTCACCGTCACCGAGAACATCGCGCTCGCCCTGCCCGGTCGCGGGGTGCGGTTCAACCGGCGGGCGCTGTCCGCGCGGATCGCCGAGCAGGCCCGGCGGTACGGCCTGCCGGTGCAACCGGACGCGCTGGTGGCGCACCTGTCCATCGGGGAACGCCAGCGGGTGGAGATCCTCAAGGTGCTGATGGCCGGGGCGCGGCTGCTGATCCTCGACGAGCCGACCAGCGTGCTGGCCCCGCAGGAGGTCGACGCGCTGTTCGCCGCGGTGCGGGCGCTGCGGGCCGGCGGCCTGTCGATCGTCATCATCACCCACAAGCTGGCCGAGGCGCGGGCGATCGCCGACCGGGTGACCGTGCTGCGCGGCGGTCGGGTGGTGCTGCGCAACGCCGACCCGACCGCGCACACCGACGCCGAACTGGTCGAGGCGATGGTCGGCCGATCGGTGCCGGGCCTGGCCAGTCATCGCCAGCCGCCGGACCCGCAGGTGGCACCGGTGGTGCGGCTGCGCGGCGTCGACGTCACCGGGGACCGGGGTGCCCCGGCGTTGCGCGCGGTGGACCTGGACCTGCGCCCGGGTGAGCTGGTCGGGGTGGCCGGGGTGGCCGGTAGCGGGCAGCGCGAGCTGTGCGAGGTGATCCTCGGCGAGCGTCGGGTCGCCGCCGGCTCGGTCCACATCGGTGCCGTCGCGGTGCACGGCCGGCCCCGGCAGGCCCTCGCCGCCGGGGCGGTCGGGGTGCCGGAGGATCCGCTCACCGACGCGGTGGTGCCCGGGTTGACCGTCACCGAGCACATGGCGTTGGCCGATCTCGGCGCGGTCCGCCGGGGTCTGGGCATCGACTGGCGGGCGGTGACGGCCGACGCGGCGCGGCGGGAGGAGCAGGCCGGACTGCGGATGGCGGCCGGGCACCGGGTGGTGGCCGAGCTGTCCGGCGGCAACGTGCAACGGGTGCTGCTGACCCGGGCGCTGGGCGCGCCGGCGACGGTGTTGGTGGCCGCGTACCCGAGTCGCGGCTCGGACATCGCCACCACCCGGCGGACCCAGGAGCTGCTGCTGGAGCAGCGCGACGCGGGGGCGGCGGTGCTGGTGGTCTCGGAGGATCTGGACGAGCTGCTGGCGATCAGCGACCGGATCGCGGTGCTGCACAACGGGGAGCTGGCCGGGGTCGTGACACCGGCGAGCACCGACCGGTACGCGATCGGTCAACTGATGCTGGGCGGCAACCACGCCGGTGGTGGCAGCGGCAACGACGCTGCGGGCGGGAGTGACCTGAGGTGACCGACACGTTGGTGCGCCCCGCCCCCGAACAGGCAAAAACTGTCGACAATCGAGCGAAACTGTGGCTGCGGGTCGTCGTCGCCGTACTCGCCGCTCCGGTGATCTTCGGCGCCTTCGCCGCAGCCAAGGGCGTGGACCCGGTCGCCATGTACGCCGACATGGTGACGTCGCTGGTCGACCCGGCCCAGGCGCAGACCGTACTGGTGCGGGCCTCGGTGCTGGTGCTGGCCGCGCTCGCGGTCGCCGTACCGGCCCGGGCCGGCCTGCTCAACGTCGGCGGCGAAGGTCAGATCGTGATCGGCGCGGTCTGCGCCGCCGGCGTCGGCCTGGTCACCGACCAACGCCTACCCGGCCCGGTGGTGCTCGCCCTGATGATCGTCGCGGCGATGGTCGGCGGCGCGGCGTGGGCCGGCATCGCCGCCGGCCTGCGGCTCGCCGTCAAGGTCAACGAGGCGATCACCACGCTGCTGATGAACTTCATCGCCATCGACATCATGCTGCTGCTGATCTACGACCCGTGGAAAGACGCCTCCGGCTTCGGCCAACCCGCCAGCCGGCCCCTGGAAGACACCGCCCGGCTGCCGCTGTTCGTGCCCGGCGGCACCCTCAACACCGGCATCGTCGTCGCCGCCATCGCGCTGGTCGCCATCTGGTGGCTGCTGGCGCGCACCGGCTGGGGATTCCGGCTGCGGGTCGTCGGCGGCAACCCGGAAGCGGCCCGCCGCGCCGGCCTACGGGTCGGCACCCTGCTGGTCACCTCGATGCTCGTCGGCGGCGCACTCGCCGGCCTGGCCGGGCTGGTCCACTTCGCCGGTACGGAGTTCAAACTGCGCCCCGGCATGACCGCCAACTTCGGCTACGTCGGCTTCCTGGCCAGCTGGCTGGCGCTGCACCGGCCGCTGCGGGTCGCGTCAGCCGCATTGCTGCTGGCCGCGATCGCGATGGCCGGCGACAGCCTGCAGATCGACGCCAACCTGCCGGCCGCCTCGGTCAACGTACTGATGGCCATCGTGCTGCTGGTCGTGCTCGGCTTCACCCGAAGGAGCAAGAAGTGATCGTCGACGTCCTCACCGGCGGGGTGCGCGGCGGCACCGCCATCCTCTACGCCGCCCTCGGCGAGACCATCGCCGAACGCGCCGGGGTGATCAACCTCGGCACCGAGGGGAGCATGCTCACCGGCGCGCTCGCCGCCTACGCCGTCACCGCCGAGACCGGCAGCCCGTGGGCCGGGGTGCTGGCCGGTGCCGCCGCCGGCGGCCTGCTCGCCCTGGTGCACGCGGTGATGGTGCTCGGCCGGGCCGCCAACCAGCTGGCCACCGGCCTGGTCGTGCTCTTCCTCGGCCTCGGGCTGACCTCGATGTTCGGGGCCGCGTACGTCGGCCGGGCGATCAGCCCGTTCCAGCCGTACCCGGTGCCGCTGCTGGCCGACATCCCCTGGCTGGGGCCGATCTTCTTCCAGCACGACCCCCTCGTCTACGGCTCCTACCTGCTCGCCCCGGCGATCTGGTGGCTGCTGTACCGCAGCCGGGTCGGGCTGACCATCCGGGGTGCCGGCGAACGCGGCGAGGTGCTCACCGCGTACGGGCACTCGCCGCAACTGGTGCGCTACCTGGCCGTGGTGACCGGTGGGCTGCTCGCCGGGGTCGGCGGCGCCCACCTGTCGACTGCGTACGCCACCGCCTGGTTCGAGAACATGACCGCCGGCCGGGGCTTCATCGCCGTCGCCCTGGTCATCTTCGCCGCCTGGCATCCGCTGCGCGCCGTCGGCGGGGCGTACCTGTTCGGTGCCGCCCTCGCCCTCTCCCCCGCCCTGCAGGCCCGGGGCCTGGGCTTCAACCAGTTCGCCCTGGACGCACTGCCGTACCTGGTGACGATCGCCGCACTGGTGCTACTCGGCCGCCGACGCAGCAACGCCGCCCCTGAAGGACTTTCCCGGGTCTTCGAACTGACCCCCGCCAAATAGATCACCGGAGGAACCCAGATGAGCATCCGAAGACTGTCCCGCCGAGGCGTGCTGGCCGCCACGACAGCCACCGCGCTGGCCGCCGTGCTGCTGGCCGGCTGCGCCACCAACACCACCACCACCGCCGCGTCGACCGGGGAGACCGCCGAGGCCCCCGGCACCGGCGGCACCGCGATCGGCTTCATCTTCGTCGGACCCAAGGACGACTACGGCTACAACCAGGCCGCGTACGAGGGCAGCCAGGCCGTCGCCGCCGCCTACCCGGATCTGGAGGTGCTGACCGCCGAGAACGTGCCGGAGGACGACAACGCCACCCGGGTGATGGAGAGCATGATCCGCAAGGGCGCGAAGATCATCTTCGCCACCTCGTACGGGCACAAGGACCCGGCGCTCAAGGTCGCCGCCGCCAACCCCGACGTGGTGGTGCTGCAGCAGGGCAACATCGTCGACGGCGACCTGCCGCCCAACTTCGGCACCTACTTCGGCACCGTCTACGAGCCGGTCTACCTGGCCGGCATCATCGCCGGCAGGACCACCAAGACCAACAAGCTGGGCTACGTCTACGCCTTCCCCATCTCGCAGACCCTGGACAACATCAACGCGTTCCAGCTCGGCGCCGCCTCGGTCAACCCCGAGGTCAGGACATACGTCGTGAACACCTCCAGCTGGTGCGACCCGGCCAAGCAGGCCGAGGCCGCCAAGAGCTTGATCACCCAGGGCGTCGACGTGATCAGCCAGCACCAGGACTGCACCGCCACCATCATCCGCACCACCGAGGCGGCCGGCGCCTACACCGTCGGCTACCACGCCGACGCCACCGAGTTGGCGCCCACCGGCTGGCTCACCGGCTCCGAGTGGGACTGGGGACCGCTCTACACCACGATGGTGCAGACCATCCTGGACGGTGACTTCACCGGCAGCGAGTACAACGACAACTTCCGGGTCGGGCTCAAGACCGGCGACAACCCGTTCGTGCAGTCCGCGTACGGCCCGGCGGTCAGCGACGAAGCCAAGGAGCTGGTCGAGCAGGCCAGGGTGAAGATCAGCGCCGAGGACGGTTCGCCGTTCGCCGGGCCGGTCGTCGACCAGGCCGGCACGGTGCGGGTGCCCGCCGGCACCGTCCCCGACTACCAGACCATCGAATCGATCGACTACTTCGTCGATGGTGTCGTCGGGCAGATCCCCTCGTCCTGACCAGCCCCGGGGGTACGGCAGTTGTGGCGCGGCGTCCCGCGCCGGCCCCGGCCAGCCGTGCCCCCGGCCATCCCTACCCGCCGCTGGAGGACTCCCCCCGTGACACCGACCGCACCGGACGCGGTTGCCGCGACCCGCGACGTCCACCGGGCCGCCGACCCCGACCAACCGATCTGGATCACCCTGCTCGACCCGGCCGAGGTCGCCGACGCCGCCGCCCGGGTCGATCCGGCCGCCCCGCTGGCCGGCACCACCGCCGCGGTCAAGGACAACCTGGACCTGGCCGGGCACCCCACCACCGCCGGATGTCCCGCCCTGGCCGACCGGCCCGCCGCATCGACGGCAACCGCGGTACGCCGCCTGGTCGACGCCGGCGCCGTGATTCTCGGCAAGACCAACCTCGACCAGTTCGCCACCGGCCTGGTCGGCACCCGCAGCCCGTACGGCGCCTGCCACAGCGTCGCCAGTGCCGCACACGTCAGCGGCGGCAGCAGCTCGGGCAGCGCCGTCGCCGTCGCGACCGGGCTGGTGCCGGTGGCGTTGGGCACCGACACCGCCGGCTCCGGCCGGGTGCCGGCCGCTTTCAACGGCATCGTCGGGGTGAAGCCGACCCGTGGCCTGATCTCCACCGCCGGGGTGCTGCCGGCCTGCGCCTCGCTGGACTGCGTCACCACCTTCACCCGTACCGTCACCGAGGCCCGACCGGCGCTGGCCGCGCTGACCTGGGCCGACCCGGACGATCCGTGGTCACGGCCGGTGCCGGCCCGGCCGCCGGCCGGGATCGCCGCCCGGATGCGGGCGGTGGCCGTGCCGGACCGGCCGCTCGGCCTCGATCCGGCACACGAGGTCGCCTGGCGGACGGCGCTGACCCGGCTGCGGGCCGTCGCCGCGCACGTCGTCGAGGTCGACGTCACCGCGTTCCTGGACGCCGGCCGGCTGCTCTACGAAGGTCCGTGGCTGGCCGCCCGGTGGGCCGCCTTCGGCCAGCTCCTCGAACCGGACGGGCCGCACCTCGACCCGACCGTGTGCGACATCGTGCGTCGAGGGCGGGACGTGCCCGGCGCCGACGTCTTCGCCGGACTGGACCGGCTCGCCGCGCTGCGCCGCCGCACCGAGCCGATCTGGTCCGACGTGGACGCCCTGCTGCTGCCGGTCACCCCCGGCCATCCCACGCTGGCCGAGGTCGCCGCCGACCCGGTCGGGGTCAACGCCCGGCTCGGCCGGTTCACCAACTTCGTCAACCTGCTCGACCTGTGCGCGGTGGCGGTGCCGGCCGGCCAACGACCGGACGGGCTGCCGTTCGGCGTACAGCTGATCTCGCCGGCCTTCGCCGACGCCCCGCTGCTCGACCTCGCCGCCGCCTGGTGCGGCGAGCCGGTCGCGGACGCCGCCGACGACCTCACCGGGTCGATCGCGGTCGCGGTGGCCGGCGCGCACCTGACCGGCCTGCCGCTCAACCCACAGCTGGTCGGACTCGGTGGGCGGCTGGCGTACCGGGCCCGCACCGCGCCCGGCTACCGGCTGTACCGGCTGGCCGGCCCAGGGCTGCCCCGACCAGGGCTGGTCCGCACCGGTGACGGACCGGCCGGCGGGATCGCCCTCGAGGTGTGGCAACTGCCGCACCAGGCGGTCGGCGCGCTGCTGGCCACCGTGCCGGCCCCACTCGGGCTCGGCTCGGTCGAGTTGGACGACGGCAGCCGGGTCGCTGGTTTCCTCGCCGAGCAGCACGGCGTACGGGACGCGGTCGACGTGAGCGCCGCCGGTGGCTGGCGCGCCGCCGTCAGGCCAGTCGGCCCAGGATCTCCTTGACCAGCGGGCCGAGCCGGGCGGCGGCGCCGTGCCCCGGATCCCAGGTGCAGGCGACACCGACCGCGACGACCCGACCGGTGTCCAGCACCGCGGTCACCGCGTCGGCGACCTCGGTCAGGTGCGGCCCGTCAGCTGCCGGGAAGCACAGCCCGGGCAGGTCCACCGGATCGACGACGTCGGCGTCCAGGTGCAGGTAGATCGGCCCGTCCGGCAGCTGTCCGGGCACCTGACCCACTGGGCAGCGGCGGATGGCCGAGCCGCGCAGGTGGTCGACCTCCGCCGGGTCGAGGTCGCGGCCGTCGGCGAGCAGAACGTGCTCCTCGGCGACCGGCCGCAGGCCGAGCGTCGTCGCGATCAGCTCCGGCCGGTGACCGGTCAGCAGCCGCAGCGGCATGCCGCCGAGGTAGCCGCTGGTCGTGGTCTCCGGCGACTGCAGGTCGCCGTGGGCGTCGAACCACACCACCGACGGTTCGACACCGCCGCGCTGCAGCCCGGCGACGACCCCCAGCGACGTGGTGCAGTCACCGGAGAGGACCACCGGACGTCGGCCGGCGGAGACGGCACCGCCGACCGTCACCGCCACCGCCCCGTACAGCCAGCCCATCCGGGTCCACGGATCAGCGTCCGGCAGGGCCAGCATCACCGTCGTCTCCGCCGGTCCCGGCACGTCCAGCTCGGGCAGGTACTCGTCGAGGTGGTAGGGCACCAGGATGCTCGTCACCCGGACAGACTACCGTGGACCTTGTTCTCCACAGGGGACAATCGCGGTCAGGAGACCGGTGCCAGCCCGGTCCCCAGCACGGTTTCAGCCCGCTTGACCAGGTGGTATCAGCCGTGCAGTCCGGCGTTTCGCCGGTTCGCGAGGGCCGGACAACCGTCCGGCGGCTGAGCGGTCCCGCCGACCGGTCCCCGCCGGCAGACGAACGTCAGCTCGTGTTGATCAATTCGCACGGGGTGCGGAACGGTCAGCCCTTGGTGGAGCCGGCGGTCAGTCCGCCGATCAGCTGCCGCTCGGCGATCGCGTAGAAGGCCAGCGCCGGCACCATGGCCAGGACGACGTACGCGAGCACCTTGGCGCTCTCGTCGGCGTACTGGCCCTGGAACTGCTGCACGCCGACCGGGATGGTCCACCAGCTGGGGTCGTTGAAGACCACCAGCGGAAGCATGAAGTTGTTCCAGCTGGCCACGATCGCCAGCACCGACACGGTGGCGATCGCCGGACGGGCCATCGGCAGCAGGATCCGCCAGAAGAAGCCGAACGGCGTACAGCCGTCGAGGATCGCCGACTCCTCCAACTCCCCCGGGATCGCCCGGAAGAACGACCGCAGGATGATGATCGTCACCGGGAGGCCGAACGCCGCCTGCGGCAGGATCACCCCGAGTGGATTGTCCAGCAGACCCAGGCTGCGAAGCAGGATGAACAGCGGCAGGATCGCCACCGCGAACGGGAACATCAGCCCGATGGTGAAGAACAGGAACAGCAGCTCCCGCCCCCGGAAGGCATAGCGGGCGAAGACGAACGACGCCAGCGCCGCCACACCGACCACGATCAGGGCGGTGGCCACCGCGATCATCGTGCTGTTGAACAGCTCGCGCCAGAACGTACCGGAGCCGAGGATCTCGACGTAGTTGTCCGGGATCCACGGCGACGGCAGGCCGAACGGGTCGTTCGCCAGTTGGAAGTTGTCCTTGAAGCCGCCGAGCCCGGCGAAGGCGATCGGTACGACGATCACCAGACCGACGATGACCGAGATGACGTGCAACGACAGGGTCCTGAGTCGTGCGCTCACCGCTGGGCCCCCATGTTCGTCATGGCTCCTTCGAGATCACGGCGAAGCACGAAACGTTGGTACAGCACCGCGAAGAACAGGCTGATCAGGAACATGGTGATGCTGATCGCACTGGCGTAACCGACCTCGAACCGTTGGAAGCCGTACTGGAACATCGTCACGGCCATGGTCTCCGAGGCGTGCAGCGGGCCACCGCCGGTGAGCACCCAGACCAGGTCGAACAGCTGGATGGTGCCGATCACCGCCAGGAACAGCGAGATCCGGATGGTCGGGGCCAGCAGCGGCAGGGTGATGTGTCGGAAGGTCTGCCAGCCACCGGCGCCGTCGGTCGCCGCCGCCTCGTGCAACTCCTTGGGGATGTTCTGCCGGCCGGCGAGCAGCAGGATCAGGTGGAAGCCGAAGTACTTCCAGGTCATCACGAGGAAGACCGAGTAGAGCACGGTCGACGGGTCGGACAGCCAGGTGGAGCTGAGGTGCCCGAGGCCCACCACCGTGAGCAGCTGGTTGGCCAGGCCCCGGTTCGGGGAGAAGACCATCGTGAACAGGACCGCAGTGATGACCTCGGACAGTACGTACGGGGCGAAGAACAGCAGCCGGTAGAGGGCCCGGCCGCGCAGCTTCTGGTTGAGCAGCAGGGCCAGGCCGAGGGCCAGCGGCAACTGCACGGTGACCGACAGCACCAACAGGGTCGCCCCGCGCCGCAGGTCGCCAAGGAAGATCGGGTCGTCGAGCAGCCGGACGAAGTTGTCCAGCCCGACGAAGTCGGTGGGCAGACCGCCGAAGCCGTTCCAGCGGAAGAGGCTGGTGTAGCCGGCCAACAGGATCGGCGTGATCACCAGCAGCCCGAACAGCGCCAGGGCCGGGAGCAGGAACAGGCCGATGGTGATCCGGTCGGTGATCCGGCGCCGCCGCAGGCTGCGGTCCATCAGCGTTGCGCGACGGTGGTGACAGAATCGGCGACCTGCTCGGGGGTGGCTGTGCCGGCGATCAGCTCGGCGACCCGGTCGTTGACCTCCTGCCCGACGGCGGGGGCGTACGCCTGGTCGAGGTAGAGCTGGAAGCCGGTGGCCTGCGCAAGGGTATCGGCGACCAGGGCGAGGTTGGGATCCTCGATGGCGTCCTCGGCTCCGATGGTGACCGGCAGGAGCGCCCCGGTGGCGACGGCGCGGCGTTGCTTGTCGACCTGGCTGACGAACTCGAGGAACCTGATCGCCGCTGGCGGTGCCTCGCGACCGATCGCGAACCCGCCGCCGCCGCCGAAGGCGTCGGTGACCAGTCCCCGGCCGCCCTCGACCGCCGGGAAGGGGAAGAAGCCCAGATCATCGCCGATCCCGCCGTCGACCCCGGACGCGTCGGCCTGGACAGTCGGTGCCCACTGCCCCATCAGCTCCATCGCCGCCTGGCCGTTGCCCATCGCGGCACCCTGGCCGTCGGGGCTACCGTAGCTGGCGCCGAGGAAGCCGGGCTGGAACGGCTCGAGCGCGGCCAGTTCGGCCAGCCGCCGACCGGCGTCGATGAAGGTCGGGGTGGTGAAGTTGTTGTCCTCGCCGGCCTGGGTGAGCGCCTCGATTCCGCCGATCCGCATCGCCAGGTACGCCCAGTAGTAGTGACCGGGCCACTTCTCGCCACCGGCCAGCGCGATCGGGGTGACGCCGGCGTCCTTGAGCCGGCGGACGACCTCCAGGTACTCGGCCCAGGTGGTGGGCGGGGTGTCCACTCCGGCGTCGCTGAACAGCGCCTTGTTGTACCAGAAGCCGATCATGCCGATGTCGAACGGTACGCCGTACAACTTGCCGTCGATCTCGTACGGCAAGGTCGCGGCCGGGGTGAGGATGTCCCGCCACGGGGCGACCGCGTCGGTGATGTCCTGGCACAGCCCGGCGTCGATCTGCTGACCCAGTACGCCACCGCCCCAGGTGTGGTAGATGTCCGGCGGGTTGCCGGCCTGGGTGACCGTGGTGAGCCGGGCCTTGTACGCCTCGTTCTCCAGCGGGGTGATGTTGATGCTGGTCCCGGGGTTCTCCGCTTTGAATTCCTCGGCGAACGCCGCCCAGACCGGCAGCATCGGGTCGGTGTTGTGGATGTGCCACCAGTCGATGGCGGAGCTGTCGCCTTCGGAGTCGCCGCACCCGCCGAGGGCGACCGCGCCGACGCCAAGGCCGGCGAGGCCGAGCAGCGACCGACGGGTGAGGTGTATCGGAGTCGTCACGTGCCGTCCCCTCAGGTGGGCGGCACGGGATGCAGACGTACCGCCAGTGGATGCCAAGGAATAGATCTCTGTCCCCGAAAATTTCACCATTTGATCGACGAACATCACAGTGATGTTGGGCACGTTACGACGGCGGCAACGTCCGGTCAAGACCCAACCTTTGTGGTCCTGAACCGTCCGTCACGGCCACCCGCGAAGTCCTTGCCGATGGCATACTTTCCGGAAAACTCTCGAAAGACAGGCGTCGTCAACGCACGGAGGACCCGAATGCCGACCGATACGACCGAAGTGGCCACCTCGGCCCGGGTCATCACCAATCCCGTGCTGCGCGGGTTCTACCCCGATCCGTCGGTGCTGCGCGTCGGCGACGACTTCTACCTGGCCACGTCGACCTTCGAGTGGTACCCGGGGGTGACCCTGCACCACTCCCGGGACCTGGTGCACTGGCGTGCGCTGCCGGGCGTACTCACCGAACGCCGGCTGCTCGACCTCACCGGCGCCGGTGACTCCTGCGGGGTGTGGGCACCCGACCTGACGCACGCTCACGGCCTTTTTCACCTAGTTTACAGTGATGTGTCCAGCTTCGCCAGCGGCTACTGGGACCCGCAGAACTACCTGATCACCGCCGCATCGATCGACGGACCGTGGTCCGACCCGGTGCGTTTGCACGCCCACGGATTCGACGCGTCGCTGTTCCACGACGCCGACGGCAGCAGCTGGCTGCTGGCGATGACGGCCGATTGGCGGCCGGGCCGCGACCGGTTCGGCGGCATCGAGATCCAGCGCTACGACCGGGCCGCCGGACGCCTGGTCGGCGACGCGGTCACCATCTTCACCGGTACGCCGACCGGACTCACCGAGGGCCCGCACATCTACCAGCAGGACGGCTGGTACTACCTGGTCACCGCCGAGGGCGGCACCAGCTGGAAGCACCAGGTCACCGTCGCCCGGTCCCGGTCGCTGCACGGACCGTACGAGGCCGACCCGCAGGGCCCGATGATCACCTCGGCCGGGCACCCCGAACTGCCTCTGCAGAAGGCCGGCCACGGCAGCCTGGTGCAGACCCAGCGCGGCGAGTGGTACCTCGCGCATCTGGTCGGCCGGCCGTACACCCCGCTCGGCCGCTGCGTGCTCGGCCGGGAGACTGCCATCCAGCGCGTCGACTGGTCGGCCGACGGCTGGCCACGGGTCGCCGGGCAGATCCCCGCCGAGCAGGTGCCCGCCCCGGACCTACCGGCGCACCCGTGGCCGGCGGAGCCGACCACCGACGACTTCGACGCCCCGGCGCTCGGCCCGCGCTGGTCGACCCTGCGCCGGCCGGCCGGGCCGGAGTGGGTCGACCTGACCAGCCGGCCGTCACACCTGCGGATCGTCGGCGGCCAGTCCCCCGTCGGCCGGCAACGCCCCAGCCTGGTGGCCCGCCGGGTGACCGCGACGAACTGCGTCTTCGAGACCCTCGTCGAGTTCCGCGCGGCCACCCCCCGCCAGCTCGCCGGGGTCACCGGCTACTACAACACCGAGAACTGGCACTACGTCTACCTCACCCGCACCGACGAGGGCCGGCAGGAGTTGCAGCTACTCAGCTGCGACAGCGGCCGACGCCGGGCGTACCCGCAGATCCACATCGACGTCACCGACGTGGACCGGCTCGGGCTGCGGGTCGTCTTCGACGGCCCGGTGCTGCGGTTCGGCTACCACCTGGGCGACCACTGGCAGGAGGTTCCGGTGGAGCTCGACGCGACGATCCTGTCCGACGAGTACGCCGCCCGGATGACCGACGGCGAGCCGGAGGCCTGGGGTTTCACCGGCGCGTTCGTCGGCCTGTGGGTGCAGGACATCGGCAACGACGGCGGGTACGCCGACTTCGACCACGCCACCTACCGGGAGCTGTGAGCCGCCGGGCCAGCGGCCCGACGGGGTACGGCGGCGTCGACTCAGCGGGCGCCACCGTTGACGTAGAGAGTCTGACCGCTGACGTAGGACGCGTCGTCACTGGCGAGAAAGGCGATCACCGCGGCGATCTCCGCCGGCTGCCCGACCCGGCGCAGCGGCGTCTGCTCGGCCACCTGCCGGCGGTGCTCGTCGCGGTCGACGCCGATCCGGTCGGCGACCGCGGCGGTCATCGGCGTCGCCACGTAGCCGGGTGCGACCGCGTTGACGTTGATGTCGTACGGCCCCAGCTCGATCGCCAGGGTCGCGGTGAGACCCTGCACCCCGGCCTTGGCCGCGGCGTAGTTGACCTGGCCGCGGTTGCCCAGCGCGGACCGGCTGCTCAGGTTGACGATCTTGCCGTACCGGGCCGGGACCATGTGCCGCTGCGCCGCCCGGCAGCAGTGGAACATGCTCGATAGGTTCGTCCGCAGCACCGCGTCCCAGTCGTCGACCGGCATCTTGAACAGCATGTTGTCCCGGGTGATCCCGGCGTTGTTGACCAGGATGTCGATCCGACCGTGCTCGGCCACCACCCGGTCGATCATGGCGTCGACGGCCACCGGGTCGGTCACGTCGCAGCCGACGGCGACGGCCGCGCCACCGGCGGCGACGATCTCGTCGACCGCCGACTGGGCCCGCTGCACGGTCAGGTCGACCAGCACCACCGTGGCGCCCTCACCGGCCAACCGCCCGGCGGTAGCGGCTCCGATGCCCTGCGCGGCTCCGGTGACCACGGCGACCCGGTTGGTGAACCTGTCCATCGAGCGACTCCTTCGACGCGGCGGGGCACCGGCGGGGGATGTTCGCCGGTGCGGACCATTGTGCCGGTACCGGCGAACGACGGTCAGGGGGTCGGTTCCCGGGCGTCGTAGCGGGCGAAGGCGGGCTGGTAGCGGGCCAGCGCCGCCAGCACCAGCAGGCAGGCCGCCCCGCCGGCGACCGCCGCCAACGCCTCCCCGGTCAGCTGCGCGGTGGCGCCGAGCAGCAGTTGGCCCAGCTGCGGGCCGCCGGCGACCACCACGATGAAGACCCCCTGCAGCCGGCCGCGCAGCGCGTCCGGGGTGGCCGCCTGCAGGATCGTCATCCGGAACACCGAACTGACCGCGTCGGCCGCGCCGGCCAGCACCAGCACCGCCACCGCCGCCCAGAGCAGCGGATGCGCGCCGCCGCCGGCAGCCGGGCCGGGCGAGGCCGCGACGACCAGCCCGAAGGCCACGATCGTCGCACCCCAGGCCGCCACCGACACCAGCACCGCCAGACCCTGCCGCCGGACCGCACCCAGCCGGCCGGAGAGCAGGTTGGCCACGACCGTGCCGAAGGCGATCGCGGCGCTGAGCACTCCGACGGTGGTCGCCCCGCCGCCGATCGCCACCGCCCCGATCGCCGGGAACAACACCCGGGGCATCGCGAACACCATCGCCGCCAGGTCGACCAGGAACGTCATCCGTACGTTGGGCCGGGTGCCGAGGAACCGCAGGCCCTCCCAGACCGAGGCCAGCCCGGCCCGGCGGACCTCGCCCTCCGGTGGGATCGACGGCAACGCCACCAGAGTGACCAACGCCACCGCCACCAGCGTCACCTCCACCAGGTAGGTCCCGGGATAGCCCCACCAGCCGACGAGGACTCCGGCGAGCAGCGGCCCCACCGTGTACGCCAGCCCCATCGACAGGCCGGTGAGGGCGTTCGCCGCCGGCAGCAGGCCGATCGGTAGCAGTCTCGGAACGATCGCCGTCCGGGCCGGGTTGTTGACCGCGAACAGCCCGTTCTGCACGGCGACCAAGCCGTAGAGCAGGGCGACGCTGCCGACGTCGTACCAGGCCTGGGCGGTGAACCCGACGCCGACCAGCAGCAGGCCGGTCGAGGTGGTGACCACCACCCGACGCCGGTCGTACGCGTCGGCGATCGACCCGCCGTACAGCCCGAACGCGACCAGCGGGACGAACGCGAACAGGCCGACCAGGCCGACGTTGAACGTCGAGCCGGTGATGTCGTAGACCTGCAGGCTGACCACGACGGTGGTCAGGCCGGTGCCGATCGCCGACAACGAGGTGCCCAGCCACATCCGGCGGTACGGGGCACTGGCCCGCAGCGGGCTCAAGTCGATCAGAAGGCGGGGCACTCACGGCATCATGCCGCAGGTCAGCCGCCGGCCACCGAGGGGATCACCTGCACCTGGGCACCGTCACCCACCGCAGTGTCGAGCCCGCCGGTGTGTCGGTGGTCGACACCGTCGACGTAGACGTTCACGTACCGCCGCACCTGGCCCTGCTCGTCGCGGACGCGGCGGGCCAGCCGCGGCCACCGCCGGGTCACCTCGTCGAGGACCGCCCGCAGGGTGCCGCCCGCCTCGATGGTGAGCTGGGACTGGCCGCCGCTGTCAACTCGCAGCGCCCCCGGCACCAGCAGCGTCACCACGGTCACACCACCGCGGCCCGGACGCAGAGCACGTCGGGCAGGCCGGTGACGACGGCCCGCCAGGTGTCGCCCTCGTCCCGGCTGGCGTAGACGTCCCCGCTACGGGTGCCGAAGTAGACGCCGGCCACCGGCGCGTCGTCGACGGTGAGGGCGTCACGCAGCACCGCCGGATAGTAGGGATGCTGCGGCAGCCCGTCGGTGAGTGCCTGCCAACTCCCCCCGGCGTCGGCGGAGCGGTAGATCCGGCACCGCTCGTCGACCGGGAACCGGCGCTCGTCGGCGGCCAGCGGAAAAGTGTAGATCACCCCGGGTCGGTGCGGATGGGCGACGATAGGAAAGCCGAAGTCGCTGGGCAGCCCGTCGGCGATCGACGTCCAGGTGGCCCCGGCGTCGTCGGAGCGGTACACACCGTGGTGGTTCTGCAGGTAGAGCCGGTCCGGGTCGGCCGGGTCGCGGGCCACCTTGTGCACGCACTGGCCGAACTCCGGCCATTCGTTGGGCAGGAAGTACGCGCGGATGCCGGTGTTGCCCGGAGCCCAGCTGGCACCGCCGTCCGCGGTGCGGTAGACGCCGCCGGTGGACATGGCCACCAGCACGGTGGCGGGATCCCGCGGGTCGGGCAGGATCGTGTGGATCGCCTGGCCGCCGTAGCCGGCGTCCCAGTCCGGCCGGTGCGGGTGCTCCCACAGCGGCCGGACCAGGTCGAAGCTGACGCCGCCGTCGGTCGACCGGAACAGCGCCGACGGCTGGGTGCCGGCGTAGACCACCCCAGGCTCGGCGGCCGACGCCGGGGCGAGCTGCCAGACCCGCTCCAGCGGGGTCTCCGTGTCAGCGGGGAAGGCGACCGGGGGTTGCTCCGGCTCGGACCACGTGCGCCCGAGGTCGTCGCTGGTCGCGACGCTGGGGCCGTAGTGCGAGCTGGCCACCGAGGCCAGCAGCCGGGGCACCGCCGGACGTCTGTCGATCGCCACCGCGTACACCGCGGTCATCGGGAAGTGTGGCCCGCTGACCTGCCAGCCGCGCCGGTCGTCGGCGCTGGTCGCGAGGAACAGGCCCTTCTCGGTGCCGACAGCAAGCAGCGCCCCCGCATGGTCGGTCTCCATCTCACCCTCCCGGTCGTCGGCTGGTTCGCCTGGGCGCGCGCTGCGCCCGTACGACCGGGAGTATGCCTAGGTGGACCGACAGTTCAGGGCGACTCGGCGTCGCCGGGGAAGGGAAAGCCGTACCGGTCGGCGTGCTCGGGGTTGGTCGGATCGATCTGCCGCAGGCCGTCGTCGGCCAGCCGCTTGTTGATGTCGTCGAGGTGCTCGCGGACCAGCCGGGCCTCCTCGTCGGTGATCTTCCCCCGGTGTGGTTTACCGGCGTGCTCCAGACTCGCGTAGTCGATCCGGTCGGTCGCCTTACGGACCGTCTTGGCCGGCTTGACCCGCTCGGCGGTGCGCAGCAGCTGTGCCATCGGCACGTCGGTGGCGAGCGCGTCGAACTCCCCGGCGGTCAACACCACCCGCCGGGGCTCACCGTCGCCGTGCCGGTCGTGGATCTCCACCACGGCGACGTCGAGCGCCGCGTCGTCGAGGCTCTCCACCTCGTCCGCCCGTGCCTCCAGCCGCACCGGCCCGGCGACCAGATCGGGGTGTTCGAGCACGACCACTCGCACCACCTCGTCGTCCGGCTCCAGCACGGCGCCGGTGAAGTCGGAGACGTACACCGTCTTCCTGCCCATTTCGCTACATCTCCCGTCGGTCCGGTGGCCGCCCCGGCACGGTGGCGGCCCAGCCGGTCAACGAAGCTACCCGACAGGTGTGCGAACAACGCAACACCCGTGGCCGCCGGTGTGTCCGGCCGGCCGCGGGTAGACTCCGACGGAGGCCGAGAGGCGCTGCGACGGGCTGCGGGGTGCCCGCCACGCTCGGCCGCGGTCACGGCCCGCGTCGATGGGGACGTGTTCACTGGTCAAGGGCGCCTCCGGATTTCACGGAGGTGGTCAGGTGGGAAATTTGTCACGCACCAGCGACAGCGGGCGGGCCGTCAGCGACAGCGAGCGCGCACTGCGGGAATTGCTCGGTCAGCGGATCGCGGTACTCGACGGTGCCTGGGGCACCATGTTGCAGGGTGCGCAGCTCACCCCGGACGACTACCGCGGCGACCGGTTCGGTGACCATCCCCGCGACGTCACCGGCGACCCGGATCTGCTCAACCTGACCCGCCCGGACGTCATCCTCGACGTGCACCGGCAGTACCTGACCGCCGGGGCGGACATCACCACCACCAACACCTTCACCGCGACCAGCATCGCCCAGGCCGACTACGGGCTGGAGGCGTACGTCAAGGAGATGAACGTCCGCGGCGCGCAGCTGGCCCGACAGGCCGCCGACGAGTTCGGCGGACGGTTCGTCGCCGGCTCGATCGGCCCGCTCAACGTCACCTTGTCGCTGTCGCCCCGGGTGGACGACCCGGCCTACCGGGCGGTCACCTTCGACCAGGTCAAGGCGACGTACGCCGAGCAGATGACGGCGCTGGCCGAGGGCGGCGTGGACCTGCTGCTGATCGAGACCATCTTCGACACGTTGAACGCGAAGGCGGCGATCGCGGCCGCCCGGGAGGCGGTCCCGCACCTGCCACTGTGGATCTCGGTGACCATCGTCGACCTGTCCGGCCGGACCCTGTCCGGGCAGACCGTCGAGGCGTTCTGGCGCTCGGTCGAACACGCCGACCCACTGGTCGTCGGGGTCAACTGCGCGCTGGGCGCGGCCGAAATGCGCCCGCACGTGGCCGAGCTGGCCCGCATCTCGGGCAGCTATGTCGCCTCCCATCCGAACGCCGGCCTGCCGAACGCGTTCGGCGGCTACGACCAGACCCCCGAGGAGACGGCCGCGCTGGTCGGCGAGTTCGCCAGCGCCGGTCTGGTCAACATCGCCGGCGGCTGCTGCGGCACCACCCCGGCGCACATCGCGGAGATCGCCCAGGCGGTCGCCGGCAACGCGCCCCGGGTGGTGCCCCAGCCGACGCAGGCGAGCCGGTTCAGCGGGCTGGAGCCGTTCGAGATCGGCCCGGACACCGGATTCGTGATGATCGGCGAGCGGACCAACGTGACCGGATCGGCGAAGTTCCGCCGGCTGATCGAGTCCGGGAACTTCCAGGGTGCCGTGGACGTGGCGTTGGACCAGGTCCGGGGCGGGGCCAACCTGCTCGACGTGAACATGGACGCCGACCTGCTCGACAGCGAGCAGGCGATGGTCACCTTCCTCAACCTGATCGCCACCGAACCCGAGGTCGCCCGGATCCCGATCATGATCGACAGCTCCCGGTGGAGCGTGCTCGCGGCCGGTCTCACGTGCGTGCAGGGCAAGGCGGTGGTCAACTCGATCAGCTTGAAGGAGGGCGAGGAGGCATTCCTCGACCAGGCCCGGCAGATTCGCGAACACGGGGCCGGCGTGGTGGTGATGGCCTTCGACGAACAGGGACAGGCCGACACCACGCAACGCAAGGTCGACATCTGCGCCCGCGCGTACGACCTGCTCACCGGCAAGGCCGGCTTCGACCCCACCGACATCATCTTCGACCCGAACGTGCTGGCCGTCGCCACCGGCATCAGCGAACACAACGGGTACGCCAAGGCGTTCATCGACGCGCTGCCGCTGATCAAACAGCGCTGCCCCGGTGCGCGCACCAGCGGCGGCATCTCCAACCTGTCGTTCTCGTTCCGCGGCAACGACGTGGTCCGCGAAGCGATGCACTCGGCGTTCCTGCTGTACGCGGTCCGCGCCGGGCTGGACATGGGCATCGTCAACGCCGGTCAGCTCGCCGTCTACCAGGACATCCCGGCCGACCTGCTGGAGCTGGTCGAGGACGTGCTCTTCGACCGCCGGCCGGACGCCACCGACCGGCTGGTCAGCTTCGCCGCGACCGTGTCGGGCTCCGGCACCAAGCGGGCCGTCGACCTGTCCTGGCGGGAGGCGCCGGTCGCCGACCGGCTGTCACACGCCCTGGTGCACGGCATCGTCGACTTCATCGAGGACGACACCGAGCAGGCCCGGCTGCAGGCCGCCCGGCCACTCGACGTCATCGAGGGCCCGCTGATGGACGGCATGAAGGTCGTCGGCGACCTGTTCGGCGCCGGCAAGATGTTCCTGCCGCAGGTGGTCAAGAGCGCCCGGGTGATGAAGCGGTCGGTCGCCTATCTGGAGCCGTTTCTGGAGGCGGAGAAGGCGCAGGCCCGCCAGGACGCCGCCGACGCCGGCACCGAGTTCGACCCCAGCGGCGAGCGCGGTCCGGGCACCGTCGTACTGGCCACCGTCAAGGGTGACGTGCACGACATCGGCAAGAACATCGTCGGGGTGGTACTCGGCTGCAACAACTACCGGGTGATCGACCTCGGCGTGATGGCGCCTGCCGCCAAGATCCTCGACACCGCGGTCGCCGAGAACGCCGACGCGATCGGGCTCTCCGGGCTGATCACCCCGTCGCTGGACGAGATGGTCACGGTCGCCGGTGAGATGCAGCGCCGCGGGCTGAAGCTGCCGCTGCTGATCGGCGGGGCGACCACCTCACGGCAACACACGGCGGTGCGCATCGCCCCGGCGTACGAGGGCAGCACGGTGCACGTGCTCGACGCCTCCCGGGTGGTCGGGGTGGTCTCCGACCTGCTCAGCGCCGACCGGGTCGACAAGTACGACAGCGACAACCGGGCCGAGCAGGAGCGGCTGCGTGCGCAGCACACCAATCGGCGGCAGCCGCTCCTCACCCTGGCCCAGGCCCGGGCCAACCGGGAGCCGGTCTCCTTCGACGACCTGCCGGTACCGGCGTTCACCGGCGTGCGCTACGTCGAGCCCAACCTCGAAGAGCTACGGCCGATGATCGACTGGCAGTTCCTCTTCCTCGCCTGGGAACTCAAGGGCAAGTATCCGGCGATCCTCGACCAGCCGGTCGCCCGGGAGCTGTTCGACGACGCCACCGAGATGCTCGACCAGATCATCGCGGACGGTTCGCTGCGGGCGCGCGGCGCGTACGGGTTCTGGCCTGCGCGCTCCGACGGCGACGATCTGGTGATCACCGACGGGTCGGGGCTGCCGGTGCCGCTGCCGATGCTGCGCCAGCAGACCACCAAACCGACCGGTCGGGCCAACCGCTGCCTCGCCGACTACGTGGCACCGGCCGGGGACCACCTCGGCGGCTTCGCGGTCGGCATCCACGGCGCCGAGGAGTTGGCCGGCACCTACGAGGCCGCGCAGGACGACTACCGGGCGATCATGGTGAAGGCGCTGGCCGACCGGCTGGCCGAGGCGTTCGCCGAGCACCTACACCTGCGGGCCCGCCGGGAGTGGTACGAGCCGGACGCCGACCCGGCGATCGCCGACCTGCACGCCGAACGGTTCCGGGGAATCCGGCCGGCGCTGGGCTACCCGGCCAGCCCGGACCACAGCGAGAAGTGGCAACTGTTCGACCTGCTCGACGCCGGGCAGGCGGGGATCGCACTGACCGAGTCGGCGGCGATGACCCCGGCGGCGAGTGTCAGTGGGCTGCTCTTCGCCCATCCGGCGTCGCGCTACTTCACGGTCGGCCGGATCGGGCGGGACCAGACCGAGGACTACGCCGCTCGGCGCGGGATGCCGCTGGCCGAGGTGGAGCGCTGGCTACGGCCGAATCTCGGCTACGAGACCGACTGAGTCAGCCAGCCGAGGCTGAGTGGACAGCTGAAGCCAGGCCGGCCGGGGTACGTGGAGTCCCGCTCCACGTACCCCGGCCGGAATCGCCACGCCGGCTGGGGAGGGTCAGCGCGCCGCGGCGATGGTCGCGCAGTCCGCCTCGTCCGGCAGCAACGGCCGCAGGGTGACGGTCCAGCGCTTGTCCCCGGACATCCACGGCGTGGCGGTGGTCGCGTCGCTGGCGACCGTCCGCAACTGCTCCAGCTCTGCCCCGGTGACCGTCACGCAGCCGAGTTCGAGATTCTCCGACAGCGACGCGCCGGGCAGCGCCGGGCCGGGCCACGCCACCTCCGGCTGGCTGACGTCGACCGATTCGTCGACGGCCGCCCACGGCTCGGCGACGGCGGCGATCGCGTGGGCCACGTACGGCTCGGAGTCCTCCGCCGAGGTGCCGATCCCACCGGACAGGTCGGTCAGCGAGTCGGCGAAGCTACGCAGCTTGTCCCTGGCCGCGGTCTGCTCGGCGGTCAGGCCGGTATCACCGCCGAGCCCCTCGCCCGCCTCGCCCAACGCGTAGACCTCCAGCTCATCGATGCCGGCGGCGGTCCGTACGGTGAACCGGGTCGACGTGGCATCGGCCACCGGCGGAGTGCCCAGGTCCGGCGCCGAGCCGACACCGGCGGCCAACGCCTGCTTGACCAGGTCGTCGACCTGCTCGGCGCTGATCACCTGCACCAGCAGGTTCGGCATCGCCGGTCCGGGATAGATCATGACGGTGGGCCCCTGGGTGATCACCCGGCCGTCGGCGTAGACGCTGACCAACGGCAGCCGGGTCGCCAGCGCCGTCGGGGTGGTGAAGCCGCCGGTGTAGTCCACCCGCAGCACGAGCGCGTCCCCCGAGAGCGCGGACCCACCAGCGCCGGCATCATCCGCGGAATCCGTACCGCTGGCCTGGGCGCACGCGGTGGTGAGCAACAACAGGGAGGCGGCGGTCGCCGCCACCCGAACACCTCGATAAGTCATCATACCGGCTGAGACGTCGCTCAATCCCAAACGGTTCCCGCTTCCTCGGACCGGGTCGTCTGCGGATCGGCACCGGAATCGGACACCGAGCGCGGCGGGGCGGCGTACCGGACCGTCGCCAGCACCAGCGCCATCGTCAGCCCCGCCGTGCCCGCGATCGCGGCCGCGCTGCCCGCGTACGCCACGAACAGTCGCCGGCGGCTGAGCAGCTCCAGCGGCACGGTGGTCACCTCGTCGGTGACCACCATCGCCAACCCGGCGACGGCCAGCAGGGCACCACCGACGACCACCAGCAGGGCCAGTGGCGTCGAGTGGCGGGCGTACCTGTCCGTCTCGGGCCGCTGCTGTCGGGCCAGAGCCAGCACCAGCAGGCCGGCAGCCGCCCAGGCCCCGACGACCAGGATCGCCGCCACCGCGTCGCTGGGCCGGTGCCAGCCGGCGGACAGCGTCGCCACCCCGGCCGCCGCCGCGTACCCCGCACCGATCAGGGCACCGACGCCGCGCAGCGCCGCCGGTAGCACCAGCACCAGGGCCACCGCGACCGACATCGCGACCGTGGTGTGCCCGCTGGGCAGACTGTTGTTGGCGAACGCGTCGTACGGATCCACGCCCAGGGCGGGGCGGGCAGTGCCGTACTTGAACAACTGGGTGGTCAGGTTGGACCCGCCGATCACCGCCGTCGCCACCACCGCGAGCAGCACCCGACCGCGGATCAACGCGATGAACCCGATCACCCCGGTGGCCAGTGCCAGCGACGCCACCGAGACCACCCCGAGCACCGTACTCGCCGGGCCGTAGGCCTCGTCCTGCCCGATGGAGTTGCCGGTCAACGCGATGGTGTCCAGCGTTTGGCCGCGCCAGGTGCGCACGAAGAACCACCAGACCGCCCCAAAAGCCGCCGTCTGGGCAGCCGCCAGCAGGACACACCAGCAGGCCAGCAGGAACCCGCCGCGACTACGCATGCCGCCACGCTATCGCCTGGTTTATCACGCGGCGCAGTCAGGCGGCACAGTCAGGCGGCGTGGATCAGAACCAGCCGGCGACCCAGTTCCACGCGCTGACCACCCATTCGGTCTGCCGCAGGTACGCGAAGCCGACGACGATCAGGTATGCCCCGGTCACCATGTGTGCGGCCCGGGCGCTACGCCGCACCCGGCCGAACTGGCGCTCCAGCACGACCCGCCCGATCACCCGGCACAACGCGAACAGACCCACCCCTACCAGGATCGTCAACACGAACGTCAGCACCGGGCTGCCGAGGTTGCCTCGGGCCGAGATCGCCCAGACCCCCCAGCAGACAAAGGCGAACAGACCGCCCAGCACGCTCCACTCACCGCCCCGGCGCAACTGCGCCAGGTGATAGCTCAACGGTGGGCGCGGCGGCTGGATCGGGCCGTCGGACCAGCCGGGCCCACCGGCCTCCGCCGGCCAACCGGTGCCGGTCGGCTCATGCGACGCGGTGAACTCGGCGGTACGCGGCGGCGCGGCCCGACCCACCGGCGCCACCCCGCGTCGGAACACGCCATCGCTGTCGCCCACGACGGCGGTCTGCGCGTCGGCCGCGCCGGGCGCCTGCTGCTGCTGCGGCGGAACCTCCACGGTCCGCTCGGCCCACGGCGTTTGCTGATCTGCCATGCTTCCTCCCCATGGTGCGGGCGGACTCCCGTACCGCGAGACGCCCACCATCGAGCGTAGCGAGCCGGCAAATAGCTCGCCGACCCCGCCGTCGATAGGCTAGACACGGTTGGTGACCGATGATTCGCTACCGATCCGTGCCGGTGTACCACAGGATTTCGATCCCGTGCTCGAGCTGCTGCTGGCGGCCTTCCATCAGAATCCGGACCCCGACTTCCTCGTACTCGAACGGGAGGTCTTCGAGCCCGCCCGGTCCCTGCTGGCGACCGACGGTGACCGGATCGTCGGGCACGCCGGCGCGTACACCCGGGAATTGACGGTGCCCGGCACCGTGCTGCCCGCCGCGCACGTGACGATGGTGGCGGTCGCCCCGACCCACCGGCGGCGCGGCCTGCTCACCCGGCTGATGCGGCGGCAGCTACGCCAGGTACGCGACGCCGGGGCCGAACCGGTCGCGGTGCTGTGGGCGAGCGAGGCCGGCATCTACCCCCGGTTCGGCTACGGGATGGCGGCGCAGCGCCTCGAACTCGACATCGACCCCCGGCAGGCGCGGCTGGCCGAGCCCGACCGACGTGACCCAGTCGCCCTGCGCGCCGGCGACCCCGACGAGGTACGGCCCGAGCTCGCGAAGATCTACGAGCAGGTACGCCGGAGTCGGCCGGGCTGGTCCGGCCGGGACGACCGCTGGTGGCGGTACCTGCTGGCCGACACGCCGGCCCGCCAGTCCGGGCAGACCGCGCTGCGGGCGGTGCTGCACGTCGGACCGGGCGGCCCGGACGGCTACGCACTATGGCGTTCGGCCAGCGGCTGGAACGCCCGCGGCCCCAACGCCCGGGTGCAGGTGATCGAGCTGGTCGCCGCCGACGTGCCCGCGTACACCGCGTTGTGGCGGTTCCTGACCGGCATCGACCTGAGCCGCAGCGTCGTCGCGCGGTATGCCGCACCGGACGAGCCACTGATCCACCTGGTCGACAATGTACGGCAGCTCGGCGCAGTGCTCGCCGACGGCTTGTGGGTACGGCTGATCGACGTCGCGGTGGCGTTGTCCGCCCGCCGGTACGCCGCCCCGGTCGACCTGGTGATCGACGTCACCGACCCGCTGCTACCGGAGAACACCGGCAGCTGGCGGTTGACCGGCGACCGGGAGCGGGCCCGCTGCGTACCCAGCACCGATCCGGCGGATCTGGCCTGCGACGTCCGCGACCTCGCGGCGGCGTACCTGGGCGGGCCGTCGCTGCGGGTCCTGGCCGACGCCGGTCGGGTCCGGGAGCTGCGGCACGGCGCGTTGGTCGAGGCCTCGACGGCGTTCGGCTGGGACCGGGCACCGGCCGGCATCGAAGTCTTCTGACGACCCGGCCCGGCTCGGCGGGATCGGCCGGTCCCGGCCCGGCGCCGATCGCGGTACGGTCGGCGGATGGCGGACTTCGAGCGTCGGCGACGGCGGCACCGACACGGTACGGCTGCGGACGATCCGGCCGTCGAACCGGCGGTGCCGCAGGCCGCCGAGGCGGCACCGGGAGTCACCGCCGTCACCGCGACGGTGCACGACCCCGAGCCGGAGATCCCGGCGACGCCGCGCCCGCCCGCTCCCGGGCCACCCACCCCCGGGCCACCCACCCCCGGGCCGCGCGGGCCGGAGCCGGTGCCCCCGCACCGGCCGCGGCGGCAGACCGTCGGTCGGGGCGGTGGTCACCCGCTCGACGACCGGGACACCACCGATCGGGGCCTGCGTGGCCTGGTGGGATCCGGAACATCACAGGTCAGCACGACGGCTGCGCTGCGTGCCCGGGACGCGTCCCGACCCGGCGACGCCGAGCTGGCCGCCGCCGAGGAGTCGTTGACCATCGTCCGCCGGCACTGGGTGCCCCGTGAGGACCTGCCCCGACGCTGACGCCACCCGCGCGGCGCGGCTGCGCCGTCCCGTGCGCGGGACGGCGCTGAGCCGGCTCAGGGCAGCGCCGGCAGCTCCCGGTCGACCTCGTACGCGGCGACCTGGTCGATCCGGCGAGCATGCCGGTCGTTACCAGAGAAGCCGGTGGCCAGGAACGCCTCCACCAGAGTGGTCGCCTCGTCCAGGGTGTGCTGACGGGCACCGATCGCCACGACGTTGGCGTCGTTGTGGGTACGTGCCAGCTGGGCGGTCTCGAGGTTCCAGGCCAACGCGGCCCGTACCCCGACGACCTTGTTGGCCGCGATCTGTTCACCGTTGCCGGAGCCGCCGATCACCACCCCGAGGCTGTCCGGATCGGCGACCACCCGGGCGCCCGCGTGCAGGCAGAACGCCGGGTAGTCGTCGTCAGGGTCGAACTCGTGCGGTCCGACGTCGGACACCTCGTACCCCTGCTTGACCAGATGGTTGGCCAGGTGCACCTTCAACTCGAAGCCGGCAT
Source organism: Micromonospora sp. LOL_023 (assembly GCF_048060115.1). Classification (NCBI taxonomy): domain Bacteria; kingdom Bacillati; phylum Actinomycetota; class Actinomycetes; order Micromonosporales; family Micromonosporaceae; genus Micromonospora; species Micromonospora sp. LOL_023. The sequence continues at coordinate 16,849 of NZ_JBHMIM010000014.1, read as the reverse complement.
GATCGGCCGCCAGGTAGACGCGCATACCGCGCAGTCTGTCAGCGCAGGTGGGTCACCGACACACCCGGGTCAGCCGATCTCGGCCAACACCAGCCCGCCGCGCGCCTTCGGGGTGAACCAGGTGCTCTTTCGGGGCAGCTTCTGCCGGCCCAGATTCACCGCGACGAAGTCGTCGACGGTGACCGGGGCGATCAGCACGGCGAGCTCCGCCCGGCCCGCGTCGACCTCGGCGGTAAGCCAACCCGCCGGGTAGTCGCCGCCGACGTACGTGATCCGCTTGTCGCCCGGGTCGAGGCCGAGAACCCCGCGCAGTAGCACCCGCTCCACCAGCGCGTGGTCGAGGTTGTCGACCGGGTCACCGGCGCCGGTCGGCAACGCCACCGCGTAGCCGCGCCCGGCCAGGTAGAGGTGCACGGTCCCGCCGGCCGCCGGCACGGTCGGCCCGCCGTCGAGCGCGGACACCGTCGCTCCGGCGTCGCGCAGCCCGGCCAGCACCTCGTCCGGGGTCGACGTCAGCTCGCTGACCAGCCGATTGTACGGCTGGATCGCCACCGACGCGGGCGTGGTGACGACCGCGAGGAAACGGGGCAGCCCGCCGGTCTGGGCCGCGAGACTGCGGTGGTTGCCGTCCGCGACGACGAGTTCACCACCGCCGGCGAGCGCGCAGAGCCGGTCCTGCAGCGGACCGGGACCCACCGACCAGATCGCATGCGTACGGCCGGCCTGGTCGAGATCGGTCGCCGCCGGCGGCCCGGCGGCGTCGCACGCGGCAGCGAGCGCGCTGTGCAGTTCCTCGCCGCGACCGGTCTGCAGCAGCAGCACCGGGGAGAGCAGGTGGCCGACCGCCTCGGCGAGCGCCACCCGTTCCCGGACCTTGGCGATGAAGACGTCCTCGTTGCGGATCACCAGCCCCGGCTCGTCGGCGCTGGTCGAGATCTGGTCGGTGTCGACCATCGCGAACAGCCCGTACGCGGCGGCGTCACTGGCCGGCTCACTGACCCGGTACAGCACGGTGACCTGCTCGGCGGGTGTGTAGCTGCCGTCCGCGCGGGCCTGCGCGAGCCGCTGTGCGGCGGCCGGCAGGCAGTCGAGGAAGGACCGGCCCAGGCTCTCCGGCGCCCGGTGCGGCATCTCCACCGCCAGTGCGCTGCGCGGATTGGCCTCGATGATCGCGGTGATCTCGACGTCGTTGGCGAACTCGTCGTAGTTCTGCGCGCCGGTGTCTCCGGTGGTGACCCAGGCGCGGGAAATCGGGTGTACGACCGTCATGGCGCGGACGCTACCGGCGGCACCTGCTGTGACGACCGATACATCGGCGGTGTCCACCGGATGGACAGCGGTCCGGCCCAACCAGGCCGGACCGCTGTCGACGGATGGATCAACCGACCGGGGTGGGACGACGGTGCCGGCCCTCGCCGGTGCGGGCCGCCGGCACCGAACCGGTCCGGACCGCCGGCACCTCGCCGGTCCGGACCGCCGGCTCCCGTTCGGGGAACAGCGGCTCCCGGCGGTGCGGGGCGTCTTCCCTCGCCACGCCCCAGACCTGGGCCGCGATCGCTTCGCGCAACACGGGCAGATCCCAGTAGTCGGAGTCGATGTCGACCAGCATGCTGACCTCCGATGCGTCGGATGTGACCCGGCTCGTGCCGGGCCGGCGGGGTGAACATCCTGGGAAACGACCCGATTCGCCGACGCGTCACGTGCGTTCTGCAGCGACACGCCGGAGGTTTTCCGCCGGTCAGTCGAAGCTGGGATCCACTTCCCGAGACCGCTTCAGCTCGTAGAATCCCGGCGTCGCGGCGACCAGCAGTACTCCGTCCCACAGCTTGCCGGCCGCCTCGCCGCGCGGCACGGGAGTGACGACCGGGCCGAAGAAGGCGACCGGCTCCGCGCCGTCGTGGCCGGGTACGTGGACCACCGGCGTGCCGACGTCCATGCCGACCGGGGCCATCCCGGCGGCGTGGCTGGCCCGCAGCGGCACGTCCCAGTCCGGCTCCTCGGCTGCGGCGGCAAGCGCCGGGTCCAGGCCCGCCTCGGTGAGCGCGTCGACGTACAGCTGCCCGTCGATGCTCTGCTTGCCCAGGTGGATCCGGGTGCCCACGGCGCCGTAGAACGCGCGTACCGCGTCGGCGTCGTGCTTTTCTTGCACCGCGATGGCGACCCGCACCGGCCCCCATGCCTGATCCAGCAACCTCCGGTACTCCGGCGGCAGGTCCCGGCCCTCGTTGAGCACCGCCAGGCTCATCACCTTGAACCGGACGTCGACCTGTCGGACCTGCTCCACCTCCAGCAACCACCTCGACGTGATCCAGGCCCATGGGCACGTCGGATCGAAGTACATGTCCACGCTCAGACGGTCCGACATCAGACTCCTCTGTTCCTGTCGTGCGGCGGCTACCTGCCGCCTCATCCGGTCTACCTCGCCATTACCTGATCAGACGCCCGTCAACCACCCGGCGTCTGCCGTGGGCCGCCCTCGCCGAGGGCCCACGACGTGAAAGACTTGGCCGAACGGGGCCATTCCCAGCAGGCCCCGGTGCCGTCGACGCCGACGGCAGGACAATCGGACGGAGGCACACGGTGGCTGGAGTGCGCAACCTGACCCAGGTCGAGGCGGCTGAACGTGCCCGCCTGCTCGACGTGACCGGGTATGACATCCACCTGGATCTGTCCGCGGCTGGCGGTGCCACGGAGAACCGGACCTTTCGTTCGGTGACGAAAGTCACCTTCCGATGTACGGAACCGGGGGCCAGCACGTTCGTCGAGGTGGCGGCGGACCGGCTGCACACGGCCACGCTGAACGGACGCCAGCTCGACCCTGCCGGCTGGTCGGCGGAGGCCGGGCTGGCCCTGCCGGAGCTGGCAGCGGAGAACACCCTCGTGGTGGAGGCGGACTTCCTCTACTCGGCCAGCGGCCAGGGCCTGCACCGCAGCGTCGATCCGGTCGACGGGGAGACCTACCTCTACAGCCAGTTCGAGACCGCCGACGCGCAGCGGGTGTACGCCTGCTTCGACCAGCCTGATCTCAAGAGCGTCTACACCTGGCACGCCGTGGTGCCGGCGCACTGGCGGGTCATCTCGAACATGCCGGTCGCCGGCGAGCAGCCGACCGGGGCGGACGCCAAGACCGTCCACTTCGTCGGGTCCGCCCGGATGAGCACCTACATCACCGCGCTGTGCGCCGGTCCGTACCACGAGGTGCGGCGCAGCCACGACGGCGTCGACATGGGCTACTTCTGCCGGGCGAGCATGTCCGACTACCTCGACGTCGACGACCTGCACCTGATCACGGCGCAGGGGTTCGACTTCTTCCAGGAGCGGTTCGGGGTCCGCTATCCGCTGCCCAAGTACGACCAAATTTGGGTGCCGGACTTCAACGCCGGCGCGATGGAGAACTTCGGCGCGGTCACCCACGCCGAGGCCCACTACCTGTTCCGCTCCCAGGTGACCGACTTCGAGTACGAGCAGCGGGCCAACACGGTGCTGCACGAGCTGGCCCACATGTGGTTCGGCAACCTGGTCACCATGCGCTGGTGGAACGACCTGTGGCTCAACGAGTCGTTCGCCGAGTGGGCCAGCCACTGGTGCAACTCGGAGGCGACCCGCTTCACCGACGCCTGGACCACCTTCCTGTCGGTCCGCAAGAACTGGGGCTACCGGCAGGACCAGCTTTCCTCCACCCACCCGGTCTACTGCGAGATGCCGGACCTGGAGGCCGTCGAGGTCAACTTCGACGGCATCACGTACGCCAAGGGCGCCAGCGTGCTCAAGCAGCTCGTCGCGTACGTCGGGCTGGAGTCGTTCGTCGCCGGGCTGCGCACCTACTTCCAGCGGCACGCCTGGGGCAACGCCACCTTCGACGACCTGCTGTCCGAGTTGGAGGCGGCCTCCGGCCGGGAGCTGCGCAAGTTCGCCGCCCAGTGGCTGGAGACGGCGCAGGTCAACACGTTGCGCCCGGAGCTGTCGATCGGCCCGGACGGCAACTACCAGCAGGTCACCGTACGGCAGGAGGCACCGGCCGGGCATCCGACGCTGCGCACCCACCGGATCGGCGTCGGCCTCTACGACCTGGTCGACGGTGCTCTGGTTCGCCGGCACCGGGTCGAGGTCGACATCAGCGGCGAACGCACCGAGCTGACCGGGTTGGCCGGGCTGCCCGCCGCCGACGTGCTGCTGCTCAACGACGACGACCTCAGCTACACCAAGCTGCGGCTGGACGAGCGTTCGATGGCCACCGTCGTGCAGCACATCAGCGCCTTCGAGTCGTCGTTGGCGCGGGCGCTGTGCTGGGCGGCGGCCTGGGACATGGTCCGCGACGGTGAGCTCGCCGCCCGCGACTACGTGGGTCTGGTGCTCGCCGGGCTGCCGAACGAACGCGACATCAACCTGGTGACCGCCACGCTGCGCCAGGCCACCAGCACCCTGTCGTTCTACGCGGAGCCCAGCTGGGCGCCGCAGGGCTGGGCGGATCTGGCCCGCACCGCGAAGACGGCGCTGCTGTCGGCGCCGCCGGGCAGCGGCTTCCAGCTCGCCTGGGCCCGCAGCTTCGCGGCGGCGGCCCGCTCCGACGACGACCTGGCGGTGCTGCGCGGCTGGCTCGACGGTGCCGACGTGGTGCCCGGGCTGACCATCGACACCGAGCTGCGCTGGTCGGTGCTGCAGTCGTTGGCCGCGAACGGGGCGGCGACCGGCAAGCAGATCGAGGCGGAGTTGCGCAGCGACCGGACGGCCAGCGGCGAGCGGGAAGCCACCCTGGCCCGTGCGCTGCTGCCGGACGCCGCCAGCAAGGCGGCCATCTGGGCGCAGTTGACCGGGCCGGACAGCCTGCCGAACTGGCAGCACCGGGCACTGCTGCAGGGCTTCCAGCACCCCACCCAGGTCGAGTTGACCGAACCGTACCGGCAGGCGTACTTCGAGGTCGCCGGCCGGATCTGGGCCACCCGCGACAGCGAGCCGGCGCAGGAGTTCGTCGTGCTGGCGTACCCGTTGTATCTGGTGTCGCCGGAGACGGTGGCCGCGACCGACGAGTGGCTGGCCGGCGACGGTCACCCGGCGCCGCTGCGGCGACTGGTCGCCGAGGGCCGTGACGGCGTGGTCCGGGCGCTCCAGGCACGGGCCACCGACGCAGCCGCCGCCCGCTGAGCGACTCCCCGTCCGGCTGTCATGCCGTGGCGACACCCGGTGTCGCCACGGCATGACAGTCGCTGCTGTCCGGGCAGCCCGGGCCTAGCCCCACTCCCGGCGCACCGCAGGCTGCTCGGTCTCCTCGTGCGCGGGATCTACGTCCACCGTCTCGTGCGACTCCGTCACCCGGGCCGGTAGCTCGCCGAACCTGGCGCGCCGCAGTCGAGCGAACTGCTCGTCCGTCACCGGCTCCGTCGTGTCCTCGGTGCCCATCTCGACCGACCTCCTTCGTCGGCTTCCATTGTCACCCGCAGTGTCACGCTCACCAGAAGGTGCAGGCTAGTCGGACTAGACGGAGGTGCCGGGATGCACTGGCAGGTCCAGGAGGCCATGGCCAGGCGCGAGAGCGAGTTGGCGACAGGGTGGCGTACGACTTGTACAAGACGTACGATCTGTACGTGACCGCAGAACCGATCAGGCCCGACCAGGAGCTGAGCATTTCGGCCGCCCGGGATGCGCTCGCCGACATCGTGTCCCGCGCTCACTACAGCGGCCGGATCACCTACGTCACTCGACGGGGTCAACGGCTCGCCGCGATCGTCCCTGCCGACCTGGCCGAGGCGATCGAGCGTGCCGAGGACGCCGCCGACGTCGCGGCGGCCCGCGAGGCGCTGGCCCGCATCGACGCGGGCGAGAAGCCCGTCTCGCTGGCAGAGCTTCGCGCCGAGCTCGGGTTGTGACCGGACCAACTCGGCAGCCGCCGTACGAGATCCAACTCGATCCGAAAGCTGCCAAGCTGGACCGGCCCGTCCAGTCCCGACTTGTCGCCGCCATCGCCGCCCTCAGCGTCGATCCACGACCGCACGGGGTCAAAGCCCTGACCGGCCACCCTGGGCTCCTGCGAATCCGCGTCGGGGACTACCGGGTGGTCTACCAGATCGACGATGGCAAGCTGATCGTTCTCGTGGTGCACCTCGGCCATCGCAGCGACATCTACGACCTGCTGTAGCCCGACGGCATCAGCGGCGACCAGCACCTGGCAGCGCCGAGCACATCTATGGCCGGCGCCGCATCGCCCCCACTTCCCATCCGCCACCATCCAGGGCTATCAGCTGGCACTGAGCCACGACCGGCTATATGCTCGCGTATATGGGGGGTCGGTATGACGTCGAGTTGGAGCCCGAGGTCCGAACGTGGCTGGACACGCTATCCCTCCCCGAATATCGGACAGTCGAGTACCACGCGGACAGGCTCGCCGAGACACCAACCACGCTTGGTGAGCCGTACAGCAAGCACCTTCGGGGCGCGGTTCGCGAGCTGCGCTTTCACCTGGGACGATCCGCGTGGCGGGTTACCTACTGGCTCGCCCCTGCGCGCCGGGTCGTGCTGCTGACGGTCTTTCGCAAGACTCGCGCCCGGGAGACGAGCGAGGTCGAGCGCGCTGTCGCCGCGCAGCGGGTGTGTGAGGAGCAGCATCAGCCAGCGACACATTCCTACGATCGGGAGAGGATGAGGCCATGAAGGGATACCACACCAGGTGGACGGTTCCGGACGAGCACCGGGCAAGCCCTGAGTACGTCGAGGCCGGCGCCCGCATCGCCCTCGGGCAGGCCGTTTACGACCGCCGGGTCGCTCTCGGCCTGAGCCAGGCCGAGCTCGCCGCTCGGGCTGGCACCACGCAGACCGTGATCTCGCGGTTGGAAGGTGGCGCGGTCACGCCGACGCTCCCGCTGCTGCACCGCCTGGCCGGAGCGTTGGAAGGCGAGCTGGACATCAAGATCACCGGCACCAGCACTCGCGCGGAGTTCCCGCTCGCCTCGTAACCCGCTGGCCTGCGACAACCTGGCCGCAGGCCAGCTCCGTTCAGCCGACGCGCAGGGCGGCGGCCATCGGCGGTTGGTCGACCGGGTCGCCGGAGCGGCGCATCGCCCACAACGGCGGCCCGCCCGCCGGCAGGTGGGCCACCCGTACGACGCGGTATCCGTGGCGTTCGTAGAACGCCGTGGACCGGGCGCTGCTCGCCTCGACCACGGCCGGCATCCCGATCCGGTCCAACCGGGCGTGATGCGCCGCCAGCAACGCCGCCCCGATCCCCCGCCGCCGCATCCACGGCGCAGCCGCCAGACATGCCAGATGATGATGCCGACCTGTCGGCTCCAACCGCCCCGCCGTAAACGCGAAATGCGAGTACGGGCCGTGCCGGTCACCACACGACCGCAACCGCCGCCGCTGATGCTCCGCGCCGACCAGCCGATCGGACGGATGCGGAAACCACACCGCCACCCCATCCAGATCACCCGCGACATCCACAATCCCGTGCCGCACCCCGAACTCCACCTCAGCGGTGAAGAACTGAAGCGCCGTCAGATACCGCAGCGCGTAGTCACCCACCAGCCAGGCCACCACCGGATCCAGCACACTCGCCTGCGCCAACAACTCCGCCAGCGGCTCCACATCAGCTGCCGTCGCCGCCCGCACCCTCACCACGGCCGCCACGTCCACACCAGAAACCGATCAAACAACTCCGCCGCAGTCACGTCGGGCAGATCAAGGGCCGCCTCGGTCATCCGCTCCACCGCGTACGTCGCCAACTCGACCGGCCCGAACACGGACGCCAGCTCGACCCGCGCCACCGCACACGGCCACACATCCCCGCAGCAGGCACACGACCACGACGGCCGCCGCGCCACATGACCACCGCCACCAATCGCCGGCTCCGCACCAACCAGATCGCGGCGGTACGCAGCACACCCGACCGGATCCACCCGAGGTTGCCCATCGTGGCGGACGATCAGCACCCCACCACCAGCGGCGGCCAGGTCCCGCAGCTCCTCCCTCACCGCGACCACCGCCCCCGGGTCGCCTGAGCGCCACCCACGGCCGCCCGACCCACAGCCCCAACCGCACCAGCCCTCGCCGGACCGGGCAGCCCGGACGGACCCGTCGGGCTGAACCGCATCGAATGCCGAGGCGCACAGTCCGGACACCGCAACGTCGCCCCACACACGGGACACCAGCGTCGACGCGCAACGTTGAGAAGAAATCCCGCTATGAAGCCAACGACGATTCCCGCAAGTAAGCAGAGGAGTAGCTGAGGCACCGGACGCCCTTCCGTTAGATTGTGAAGATGTTGCGTCCACCCCGAAATACATGATCAGCTTCTGGCAGGGCATCGACGCCCACTCAGCAAAGCCCTCGCGCGACACGTCGATCCACCCATGAGCTGTTGTCTTGGTGTTGTCTCCACACCCGACTAAACATGAATGGTCCCTTTGGTGCACCTCGATCGCCGAACACTCCGGTAAGTTGATCCGAGACGAGAGGGGCACCTGTGAGAAGTGATCCTTCCCAGAACCAGTCTCGGATCTTGGTGCACCCGCTGACCTACGTCCGGCAAGATCGAAATTGGAGCCAGCAGGATCTGGTCGACAAGATCGCCCAGCGGCTCAACACCGCCGCCCGACGCGAGAAAGCCTGGCGCTGGGAGCGTTGGGGCGTCGTGCCCGACCTGGCAACACAGTGCGCGCTTGCCGATGAGCTTGGCGTACCGCGACAGGCGGTCCGCGAGCTGGGCTGGCCGCACTGGCTACCGGTCGGTCAACGGATCGACACTGACACCCCTTGGACGATGGACGGCGGATTGACGCTGTTGAGAGAGACGGCGGGAGCGGCAGTGATTGATAGACGCGGATTCATGATCCTCGGTGTCGGCGCAGCGGCAACACTCGCGCAGCAGTGGCTCACGCTTGACCCGCCACCGTTGCGATCCGCCATGGAGGGCGGGCCTCTCGACAGCTCACTCGTCGGCTGCTTCGAGCAGCGCCTTCCCACGCTCCGGCAGATCGACGCGCTCCTCGGCGGCGGAAGTGTCCGTGACGTCGTGGACGCGGAGCTGCAACTCGTCACCGACCTGTTGAACAACAGCTCCTACTCCGATGAGATCGGCCGTCGGATGTTCGCGGTGGCGACCGAACTCGGCCGGATCGCAGGCTGGGCCAGCTTCGATGCTGGGCACCAGGCCGCCGCCGAGCGCTACTGGGTTGCCGCGCTCCACACCGCGCATCTCGCCGACGATCGGACTGCGGGCGCGAACATCCTGAAGTGCATGAGCTTGCAGCGAGTCGACAGCGATCGAGCAGACGAAGCACTCGCACTGGCCACGGCAGCCGTTGACGGCGCGAAGGATGCTCCCGCCCGGGTGCTGGCCATGTTCTACACCCGCAAGGCCCGAGCCCACGCCGCCCTCAACGATGCCGCTGCCGCTGAGCGCTGTCTCACCAGCGCCGAAACGCACATGGCCCGAGCAGACGACGAGCCCAGCCCGGACTGGGCCGGCTACTTCGACCAGGCCGAATACTGCGCCCAGGTCGCGGCCTGCTACCTGATGCTCGACCGGCACCAGAACGCCGACCACTGGCTCGCCCAAGCCTTGAATCTGCAACCGACAACCCGCAGCCGAGACCGCGCCACCTACCTGATCTGGCGAGCGGACGTCACCGCCAGCCTCGGCGACGTCGAACAAGCCTGCGCGTACGTGCACCGCGCAGCGCCCGAGGTCGTGAAGACCCGCTCGCTACGGAACCACCACCGGCTGATGGGCATCCACACCCGCCTCGCCAAGTACGACACCCCTGCCACCCGCGAGTTGGACGAACGCGTACGGAGTCTGGTCGCATAGCACCATGACATCGGACGTCCAGCGGGTAGCCGTCGTCACCGGAGCCAACCGAGGGCTCGGCAGAGCAATCGCCCAGCAGCTCGCACGGGCCGGCCTCCACGTCGTGGTCACCGCCAGAAGCGAGGAAGCCGCGGAGCGGACCGCCGCCGAGTTGGCCCGGCTCGGCCTGTCGGTCTCCGGTCACCAGCTCGACATCACCGACCCTGCCAGCGTCGCCCGAGCCATGGCCGACGTCGGCTACCAGTACGGCCGGCTCGACGTCCTGGTCAACAACGCCGCCATCGCCATCGACCGAGGCCAGGCCGCGAGCGGCGCCGACATGGAAAAGGTCGCCGCGACCCTCGACGCCAACATCATGGGCACCTGGCGCTGCTGCACCGCCGCCATCCCCGAGATGAAGCGAAACAGCTACGGCCGGATCGTCAACGTCACCAGCCACATGGGCACATCCGCCGAAATGGGCACCGGCAGCGTCTCCTACCGCGTCTCCAAAGCCGGCATCAACGCGCTCACCCAAATCCTCGCGGCAGAACTACGCGAGCACAACATCCTCGTCAACGCAGCATCACCCGGAAAGGTCGACACCCGCCTCGCCTACGGCAAAGCCAACCACACCCCCGACGAAGCAGCCCACACCTTCACCTGGCTGGCCACGCTCCCCGACGACGGACCAACCGGCCAACTCTTCTACAACCGAAATCCACTCCCCTGGTAGCAGAAGGACGGGAGCCAATCGGTGTCACAAAGACCAAGCGAGTCCGCCCTCGCTACCTCATCCGGCACAGGTTGGATGTCAGGATGCGGGCGCGACCTAGGCACGGCTCGCTACGCTGTCCCGATGACCGTGGTCGATGAGATCGCCCGTAGCGGTACCTCAGTTTGACCGCCTACCGCAGGGAGGGCGCCGGCCCGCGAGTTGCTGGCCCGCCGATACGTCATCGGGCAGGAAGCTGGTTCCCTCGCCTGCTGCAGCTACGCCCGATGGTCGGCATCATCGTGTCGTTCTGATCGACCCGGCTTCGCTTGCTCCTCACGTGGCGTCATGCCAGATAGTTGGTGGCGTGGAGGAGCACCTGACCGTGGGGCGCGTGGCGGAACTGGCCAGCGTCAGCGTCCGCACGCTACATCACTACGACGCGGTCGGCCTCCTGCAGCCGTCCACGCGGACCGCAGCGGGACACCGGGCTACTCCGCAGACGATGTGGAACGACTGCGGAAGGTGCTCGCCTACCGGCGGCTCGGCTTCGGATTGCGGGAGATCGCAGATCTGGTCGACGATCCGGCAACTGACGCAGTCGCGCACCTGTGCCGGCTGCGTAGCCTGCTGATGGACCAGCGCGACCGTGCTGCTGCCATGGTGACGGCCATCGACAGAGAACTCGCCGCACGAGCCATGGGAATCAGGACGACGTCAGAGGAGCAGCTGGAGATGTTCGGCGCGCAGCTGTACGACGCCATCGGATCCGCGTACCCCGCGACACGGCGCACTGAGCCGAGGATCGCCACGCGAATCTGGGATGCGTTGGGGGATGCCCAAACGGTGCTGAACGTCGGGGCTGGCTCCGGTTCCTACGAGCCGCCCGATCGCGTGGTCACGGCGGTGGAACCGTCGGCGGTCATGCGGGCGCAGCGTCCCCCGGGCGCGGCACCGTGCGTGGCCGCCGCCGCGGAGAGTCTGCCGTTCGAGGATCAGTCCTTTGACGCCGCGATGGCGGTCAGCACCGTCCATCATTGGTCGGACCCAGTCGCCGGGCTACGTGAGATGCGGCGGGTGGCCCGCCGCGTGGTGGTGTTCACGTACGACGCCGATGACACCGGCTGGCGTCAACGGTTCTGGCTCACCCGTGACTACCTGCCTGAGTTCGCGGACCTTCTCCTCGGCTGGCCCTCACTGGCCGATCTGACCGGCGCGATCGGAGGACGGGCGGAGCCGGTGCTCGTTCCGTGGGACTGCAATGACGGCTTCTTCGAGGCGTACTGGCGCCGGCCCGAGGCGTACCTGGACGAACATGTCCGCCGCGCGGTGTTGGTGTGGACCAGAGTCGGACCGCAGGCTGAGCAACGGGCAGTCAGCACACTCCGCGAAGACCTCTCCTCAGGCCGGTGGGCCGAGCGCAACCGCGACCTCGTCGCCCTCGACACCGCAGAACTCGGCCTGCGCCTACTCATAGCCTGAACCACTTCGCGGGTCGTCGGGCAGGGCCCGGAACGCCTTGTGACTGCTCAATGGCCGGACAGCCCGGAAGTCCCGCCGGTCAAGCGGCAACACCGCGTCCGTCTCGTACCGCTCGGCAAACACGACGTTCACCGCGTCCGCGAGATCCGGGCGCAGCGCCGCGTACCGCGACTGGACCGTACGGGCCCTGCGCGGCACGGTCGCGGTCACCTCCGGGACCAGGAGCCGCAGGTTCCGCTCCGCCAGTCCTGCACAGCGTGTGCCGTCCTGCGGTCCACGTTCCGGGTGATGATGTGCTCGATCTCGTGTTCAGGATTGTCGACAATGAGCGGGGCCACCAGCCCGGCGGTGTCCCCGACAAGGATCATGCAGCGTGGCCGGACGGGCCGTACCTGCGATCCTCGGCCTGCGCCACCGCCGCCCGCACATCGTCATCACTCACCGGCCCGCCGAAACCGATCTCCGGCATGTCCCAGTTCCCCGACCAACGACGTGCTCGCAGCGCCGCGATCCGGAACGCCTCCCGGAAGTACTCCGACTCCGGACGGGACGAGGGCGACTCAGCCGGGGCGGATGAGCCGGGACCGTTCGGCGGACGTGGCAGGCCGGCCGGGTCGACGATGTGAGGATGCGTGCCATCCAACTCACCGCGCCGGGCACTCTCGAACTGGTGGATGTGCCCACCCCGACCCCTGGGCCGGACGAAGTCCTGCTGGCCACGGCGGCGGTCGGCGCCTGCCACTCGGACCTGCACATCCTCGACGCGCCGGCTGGCTCCTTCCCCACCCCGATGACCCTCGGCCATGAGATCGCCGGCCGGGTCGCCGAGGTCGGCTCCGGCGTCACCGGCTGGTCGCAGGGCGATCCGGTCGCCGTCTACGGAATCATCGGCTGCGGACGCTGCCGGGCCTGTCTGCGCGGGCTGGAGAACCAGTGCCGCACGGTGCCGGTCGGCGGCATCGGGCTGAGCCGCGACGGTGGCCTCGCCGACCACGTCGTGGTGCCGGCGTCCCGGCTGCTGCCGCTGGGCGGACTGGATCCGGTGCAGGCGGCCCCGCTGACCGACGCCGGCCTCACCCCGTACCACGCGATCGCCCTGAGCCGCGACGCCCTGCGGCCCGGCACCAGCGCCGTGGTGATCGGCGTCGGCGGACTCGGCCACATGGCGGTGCAGATTCTCTCGGTGACCACCGCCGCCACGATCATCGCGGTCGACACCAGCGATGCCGCGTTGCGGCTGGCCAAACGGATGGGCGCGCACCACACGGTGCAGGCCGGCCCGGCCGCGGCCGAGCAGATCCGCCAGCTCACCGGTCCGGCGCCGGACGGCGCCGAGGTGGTCCTCGACTTCGTCTGTGTCGACGCGAGCCTGGAGACCGCCCGCCAGGTGGTCTCGACCGGCGGTCAGCTGACGATGGTCGGCCTGGGTGGCGGCACGCTGCCCATGACGCCGACCGCAGGGCCGCCGCCGGTGCCGTTGGAGACCAACGCGGTCATCCCGTTCTGGGGCAGCCGCGGCGAGTTGGCCGAGGTGATCGAGCTCGGCCGGCAGGGGCTGCTCCGCGCCGAGGTGCAGACCTTCCCACTGACCGAGGCGGTGCAGGCGTACCAGGCGTTGCGCGACGGGGAGATCCACGGCCGCGCCGTGCTCGTGCCGTAGTGGCAGACCGGGCGGTCAGGCCTTGCCGGCCCGCGATGCCAGCTGGTCGATGCCGCTGACCAGGCCGCCGGCCAGGTCGCCGCCGCCGAAGGACGCCACCATGGACAGCGCGGCAAGTTTCGCGTCCCGGTCCGGGATCCGGCTGCGTGCCTCGGCACCGGTGACGATCTCCAGCAGCCGCTGGTTCGGCGACACGGCGATGAGCACCGCGTGGTCCGGGTCGGCGAGCTGCCGGTGCAGCGTCACGGCGTACTCCCGGGTCGGCTCGGCAAGGTCGCCGACGTAGATGCTGAACGCCAGCCCGGTGGCCTCGTCGGCCAGCCGCAGCGCCTCGTCGAGGCGCAGCAGCTGGCGGGTGCCGAACGGCCCCGGCAGCGTCGCGGACACCCGCGTCGACTCGCTGGCCTGCTCGTGAACCTGCTCACCAACGGTCACTTGCGCCTCCCGTCACTCCCGGCCGGGCCTGCCCGGCACCGGTGTCGGTCGAACCGATCGCGGCCAGCTCCGCGCCGGCCGGCACTGCCGCCGCGCGGGTCCCCGCCGTCCGGTCACCTGCTGAGACGAACCAGACCGGGGTGAACTCGAACGGCCGGCCCGGTCGGTACCGGCGGTCCGTCCCGCCGCGCCCGCCGATGATCGCCAGGCCGGTCACCACGAGCACGATGACCGCCGGGATCACGACGAAGTAGAGCACCGTACTGGTAACAGACAATTTCAACGCCCCCCGGCAGTTGGTTCAAGGGACTCAGCGGACGTCTGCAGCCTCGGACCTGGCCGCTCCGCCAGCCCGTTCCCGCTCAGACGCTTTCACGGTAGCGGAGGCGCCGGCCCGCCAGATCTCCGGGTGCCGGCCGGCCTGGCCGGCCCGCTCCTCCAACTGGGCGGCAGCGGCCAGCACGGTGGCGTCCGCGCCGCCCTGGCCGGTCAGCAGGACCCCAACCGGCTGCCCGGCCGCACTCTGCGCCACCGGTACGGACACCGACGGTTGCCCGGTGACGTTGAACACCGCACAGTACGGCGAAAAGCGTCTCTGCCGCTCGAAGTCCTGCGCCGGGTCACCCGTTTCGGTGAACCAGCCGACCGGGGCCTGCGGCCTGCTCAGCGTCGGGCAGAGCAGCAGGTCCAGTCCGGCGACCGCGTGCATCGCCCGGCGGACCTGGACCTGAAGCTCGGCCAGGGTGGCGACCAGGGTCGCCGCGCTGATCGCGCCGCCCCGCTCGCGCAGCAGCCGGGTCAGCGGCAACAGCTGCGCCTGACGCTCCGGCGGCACCGGGGCCAGCGCCAGCACGTACCAGATGGTTTCGAACAGTGGCCACAGATCCGGCCGTAGCGGCGCGGGGATCTCGACCACCTCGTGCCCGGCGTCGTCGAGCAGCGCGGCGGCGCGGTCCACCGCCGTCACACAGTCGGGGTGCACCGGCTCGTCGGCGAGCATCGGGGTGGTGAACCGGCCGATCCGCAGCCGGCCGGGATCGGCCCGGCGGGCGGCGGCGAGATATCCGCCGGGTGGCGCGGGCGGCGGCAGGTACGGCTCACCGGGCACCGGCACCGCCATCGCGTCGAGCAGGGCGGCGGCGTCGGCGACGGTCCGGGCGATCGGGCCGTGGCTGGGCAGCCCGAAGCCACCGCCGCCGAGCGGCCCGCCGGAGACCAGTCCCCGGGTCGGCTTGTAGCCGACCAGGCCGCAGATCGCCGCCGGGATGCGGCACGATCCGCCGCCGTCGGAGCCCTGGGCGAACGGCACCAGTCCGGCGGCGACCGCGGCGGCCGCCCCGCCACTGGATCCGCCGGCGGTGCAGTCCAAATCCCACGGGTTACAGGCCGGCGGGGCGACCAGGCCTTCGGAGTAGAGCGAGCAGCCCAGCTCGGCGGCGGTGGTCTTGCCGAGGCTGATGGTGCCGGCCGCGCGCAGCAGCCGGACCACGTCGGCGTCGACGGTCGGTACGTAGTCGGCGAACGCGGCGGAGCCGAAGGTGGTCCGGACCCCGGCGGTGAGGGTCAGGTCCTTGATCGCCAGCGGTACGCCGTACAGCGGGCCGGGGTGGTGGCGGTGCCGCGCGCCCGGCGGCGTCCCGTCGAGGGCCGTGGCCTGCGCTCGGGCGCTGTCCGCGGTGACGGTGACGAACGCGCCGACGGTGTCCGAGTGGGCGTCGACGCGGTCCAGGTAGTGCTCGACGACGTCGAGGCTGCGCAGCTCGCCCCGACGGATCGCGCCCGCCTGCTCCAACGCGGTCAGCTCATGGATCTGCGGCATCAGCCGATCCTGGCAGGTCCGTCGGCACACCCGCCGGCCAGGGCGGTCCGGAGTGACCCGGCCACCGCACCGGAAATCACCCCAGCGGGTGACGCCTACCAGCTCCGGCGGGGGGAAGTCCGACCGGTGAGCCCCGGCCGTGGGCGCGGCGCCGGCCGCAGCCGGAGACCGGCCGGGCGTCGGTGGGGGGAGATCATGCGGGTAGTCAGTCAACCGGTCCGGATGCTGGCCAGTCTGGCCGCCGCCGTGCTGTTCGGCACAGCGGTGGTCGTGCTCGGCGCGACCCCGGCGTACGCCGGCACCACGTACGTGGAGGCCGATCCGAGCACGGTGCACGCCGGTGGCCGGGTGACCATCCGGGCCAGCTGCGGAGACGACAACACCAGCCAGGCGACCGTCGAGTCGGACGCGTTCGGGCGGGTGATCGTCACACCCGACCAGGACATCCTCACCGGTCAGGTGACGGTGCCGGGCAGCAAACGTCCCGGCCGCTACTCGGTCGACCTGCAGTGCCAGAACGGCAACACGGCGGTGAACACGTTGACGGTGACCGGCACCGCGCATCCGACCCGTGGACCGGACGCCGGCGGGGGCGGCACCGCATCGGCCGGCACCGGCACCGGTGGCTCGGGGTTCCTGGTCGGCGGGACCGCCGCCGTCGCGTTGGGCCTGGGCGTCGCGTTGCTCGCGTTGCGTCGTCGCCGCGCCGACTACGGCGCCTGATCGGCCGACGACCACCGGTGGCCCGTCCCGCGTCGCCTGGTGGCCGCGGCCGCGGCTGGCTGATCTCGTTCGCGCAGCAGGTCGGCACGGCCGGCACCACGGCGCACACGGTCGCCCCCCGGGTGTCGACGTACGGCCGGGCGCGGCCGGCTGGGCAGGCTGAGCCGGCTGGGCAGGCTGAGCCGGCTGGGCAGGCTGAGCCGGCTGGGCAGGCTGAGCCGGCTGGGCAGGCTG